>JAHLFB010000238.1 GCA_018884025.1 Candidatus Phocaeicola faecipullorum | reverse complement strand
GTTCTATGCCCTTGGTCAAATCCTTGCCAGATGCATCTCGAAAATGCAGTGCCAAATTATAACGATCAATATCCGGTTCCGTCGGACAAGCACACAAACTTATAGTCATAATAAGCGACAAACAGCTATATTTCAATGTTTTTCTCATAAACAATGTATTAGAAATTAATACCCTTACGAAGATAAAGGACTGTTCTTATAAAAACAAATTCTGCATATATTTTTTCTAACACAATTCAAACGTAAAGAAACAAGCTAATAGCAAAACCAGATTTCAGAAAAAACGACCGTCCGCATGAACTCACACGAACGGTCGCATAAACTTTCTTGAACTAACTTATCAGATATCTTTATTACAAATTAGCCTACAATTCCCGCTTTTCTACTTATTCCAATAGAGCTTGCGGAAGTTCTCCGTCAGCAAATTTATAATCAATGCCTAACAAATGCATAACATAAGGAGCAATATCTATTTGTCTGATAGTGTCTATCACCTTCCCTTTTTCCTCAATACCACATCCATATACGATAAATGTCGTAGGGTCTATTCCTGAAAAATAGCCATGACTTCCTCCTTTCTTAGATACAACATCTTCCCCCGTTCGTTGGGTAATGACCTTAATTCCTAATTTAGGTTCAATAGCTAAAGCCACTTTCGGATCACCTCCCAACTGAATCAATTCTTCTCTTGAAACGACTCTAAATAAATCACGTGTCTCCTTCGGAAGTTTTCCAATGATTTCTTCTACTTGTTTCAATGTCTTCTTGTCATTATCATCTTTCAAATATAAGAACATACATGAACCATTTCCATGAAAACACGCTTTCCATTCTCCACCCGGACGCTCACTTAACAATCCAGCTTTAGCCAGCCAAACATTAGGCGCCAATGCTTTTTCTATATTGGTAAAACCATGATCACCACATACAATAACAGTTGTGCTATCCATGCGATGAGTCAGCTTCAGATTTTCCAAAATCAATCCGACAGCATTATCTGCTGATGCTACCGTCATTTTCGTTTCTTCCGAATTCATGCCTGTAGCATGCTGTGCATAATCTGTGGTTGTCAAATGGATAGTCATTAAATTAGGCTGATATTTATTCATAATGTAATTTGCCATATAAGCAGTACGAGCATCCCGATTGATAGAACCTGCACTGAATGTAGTCCAATTCAAGCGTCCTACCGCATTTGCTTCCAATTCTTCCAATATGCCTTTAGGCGTACAATAAGGTTTGATATAATCCAATTGATTGCTTACTCTCTTTACTGACCAAAATTCAGGGACATTATAATCTATCCAGCGTGAACCTGTAGAAACGGGCCAAAACAAAGAAGCTGTTTTCATACCTGCTTCTTTAGCCACCTGCCAAATGGTTGTTGCTTTGATACTATCGGCATACCAATAACTAACCACAGAATCTTTATTAAACACAAATGGAGCATTATAATAAATATTGTGATGAATCGGAAGTGCTCCTGTGGCAATTGTCGTATGTGATGGATAAGTCGCTGTAGGGGGAACACCTTTTACCTTTTCTACAAATATTCCTTCACGTTTCATCATTTTCAGAAATGGAGAAGGCATTTCCGGCTCTGTAACCATTCCGGCGTGCATGCCATCAATCGTTATGAGAATGACATATTTCGGATTAACGGCTTTAGCTTGACAAATAATAAAAAAGCAAAGCAAAAGCAAACATGAGATTTTACACATATACTGCTTAATTAAAGAACGGTGCAACATATTCTGACGATTTATTTTCAACGATAACTTTATTCATATTATAACGGATAACCACTTCTTTTGCATTTTCATCCATTACAAATTCATCCATACCCTGATTCAAGGGAATAAACGAAGGTATAAGTGCCTCCAAATAATCAGCTGCAGAAGGAGTATTGGCTGCTTCCACTTCACATACTGGCATACGGATACCTAAATCTGCGACACGTCGTCCTTCCGCAAAGAAAATTTCCTGCCGCATTAAATAAACCAATTCAAGTGTTTCATCAATACCAGATGCTTCATCTATCATTGTTTCGGTAACAGAAGTTCCTGAAATATAAGGTATTGAAATTAAGTGAGGAGCCTGACGATCTAATACTAAACCCAATCGGAACGATTCTCCTTCCGATGCAGCTACTTTATATTCTGAACTGTTAGGAAAGTGTTTATAACCTCCATTAAAACGACCTTCAAGTTGATCGTTAATATTACTCTGAACTGGACGTGACTGAACTAATGAAAGTAATTGTTTCATATAGTTTTTAGCTCCTACCTCATCATTTCCTGCAAGGCTGGCTTCTGCTAAAATCAGGTAATTTTCTTCCGCTTTTCCAATGCTAATGGAACGTTCTTCCGTTGATGTAATTTGGAAATATTTAGGGTCAAGAAAATCTAAACGTGGAAGCGGCTGGAACCATGTGCCCCATGTAGCTTGCTGAATTGAATTGGTCACACCGTTATCTCCATCAAATTGCACTTGTTTTACAAATTCCGGCGAAAGCGATAAAGATGTCTGTGCTTCATTTGACGCATTTGTTCTATCGCCCAACCGATAATACGCACGTGCTTTAAGAGTATGGATAAATGCTTTATCTTCATCTGTAGCAGCATAATCCAAAGCATCATCCAGTACGGTTAATGCCGTCTGCAAATATTCGTCCCAAGTTTTTACTTCTCCTCCATTTTTATCAGGAAGTGCAAGGAAATATTCTCCACCCAAGATATAGGCATACGCCTTAATATAATACAAATTAAATAATTCATCTTGCGTTGTTGCAGGATCGGCTGCTGCTACCGTATTAATACCATAATCTGCCGACTCACGCATGGTTCCGATATAACGTTGCAATTTAGTGACATCAGAGTCTGTATACAAAATACGTGGAATATCAAACACCTTACTGCTCTGCGAATAGTTATTATAGTAATTGTCCGAAAGAATTTCCATTAATTCACAATAAGATCCGATAGACTCAGCAAACGAACGGTTAGCTCCGTTTACCCATGCCTGCATAGCATTGGCAGAACTCAAAAAAGTATCCTCACTGACATTAGGATTGACAATATCATCCGGCTGCAACAGTTCACATGAATTTAAAGAAAGGCAGGTAACTGCTGATAAAAATATATATTTAAACGTTTTCATGTTGTCTCTATTCTAAATTAAAAGTTAACTTTGATAGTACCTACATATTGTCTCGGAGTAGAATAAGTTGAATAATTCAAACCTCCAGTTGCTACAGCTCCTTGTGAACGGGCTCCCGACAAAGCAGCTTCAGGATCAACCGATGAGCTTGTAAACGACAACGGATTATAAACATTAAATCCGATATTGATTTCTTTCAGGAATTTCTTAGGTTTAATGGCGTAATTAAGTCCGATATTGCGGATTTTCAAAAAGTTAGCCTTTTCTACAAAAAAGTTGGTAAAATCTAACCATGCTTGTGCTTGCGAGATGCCTTCCAATGCCTGCTCTGGAATGCTTGCATCCTTCAATCCTTTAGCAAACCGGAACTGCCGGTCAAATGAATGTACATACGAACCAGTCTGATAGTCACCACTCAAGAAGAAAGACAGATTTTTATAATCTACATTCAACGAGAAGTTTCCATAAAAAGTAGGCAAAGTTGTACCCAAATCTTGTAATTGAAGCACTTCTTTCAATGTCCCATCAGCATTCAAAATGGCTTGTGCACCACGAATGAATCCTACAGGCTTTCCTTCTTGTACTACAGTCTGTACGGTTCTGGAAGAGAATCCACCAATTGCGAAAGGAACTGTTCCTCCTGTACTCAATACTTCATTGTGATTAGTATTGAATGAAGTGTTCAGTCTTACATGCCAATCTTTTGTGTCTACTAATTGAAAACTTGCTGTTACTTCAATACCTTTATTTTCGATTTCACCCACATTTTTCAGATAACTTGCTTCCAATCCTGAAGAAGGAAGAGACGGCACACTGAACAAAGCATCTTTGGTCAATGCATAATAGTAAGTGAATCCTAAATTCAAGAATCGGTTAAACAAAACGGTATTAAATCCGATTTCATACGAATGTTTCTTTTCCGGTCCTAAATCATCATTTCCATATTGTCCGAATGAAGCTGCTTGTTGGCCAAGGAAAGAATTTACTGCAATAGTTTTTTGATAAGCGAAGGCAGGAGGATAACTTCCGGCAATACCATAGTTGGCAAATATCTTAAACGAATTGACAACGCCATTCTCTATGGCAGGACGCATAAACTCTTCATCTGAAAGCTGATAAGAGAATCCCACTTTCGGATAGAACTGCCAACCTACATTATCACCAAATGCTGTATTATAGTCAGCACGAAAACCCAAATCAATGTAATATTTATCTTTAAATCCAATGTTTTCTTGAACAAATACACCATAATTATATAAGTAACTCATCCACTCATCTGCCGATTGTATACCAGCACCAGTCATAATTTGCGCACCGTCTCTTACGTTGGTACCACTATAAACAGACTGATGGTCATATGTACTGAAATACTGGAATCCTGCTGTCGTGATAGAACTAAGCAAATCTTTATAACGGTACTTATATTGTCCGTTCAAATCAATAGTAAGCCCCAAATAATTGCGGTCAAAATTTCTGATACTTCCAGCATCAGATGTACCGGCTGGCTCTTGTTGTGTATGAATCAAATATTCATTGGTAGTAATATTCTTATTGGTATTCAACCGATAATCCAATCCAAGCGTACCTTTAAAGGTCAGATTCTTAATCGGCGTATAAGTCAATGAATGCGAAGTCTGGAAACGTCGTACCGATTCTCTGTTGTTTTGTAAAGCTTCAGCTTTATCCACAAAAGCTTTCATTTGGCTGAATTCATAATCGCTTGCAGCATCTATGTCTGGATTATAACTCACCAAGTTACCTTGTTGGTCTGTATAATCGAAATTTGCTGCGGCTGAACCTTCAGTAAACCATAAACCTGTATATCCACCTTGATTACCGTTACGGCTACGTCCGAAATCTTCTATCACCATACCGAATGAATTCTGATAATCAAGTGACTTATTAATCTGAAGGCGTGAGCCAAACCGCAAATCGTATTTCCTGTCTTCATTAGCGTTGTGTATCAAAGTCCCGGTATTGTTACTCATGCTGGCACCCAAACTAAATCCATATTTATCATTTCCTCCATCAAGAGCTATACGATATTTCTGAGTAAATCCAGTCTGATGCAACAATTCTTTTGTACGCTTGAAATAATAAAATTGAGAAGAAGCCACATCTGCTCCCAATTGGGTCTCAAAAGAAACGTTCAATCTTCCCTCTCCGCCCTTTTTGGTAAAGATTTGGATTACGCCATTCGCCGCATCCGAACCGTAAAGTGTTGTAGCAGCACCTCCTGTCACATACTCGATACGTTCGATATTTTCCATTGGTATATCACCAATAGAACCGGTCGTAGCACTATTGCCACTCAACGAATTATTCAAAGCCGCTCCCGTATTCATATTATCTACCCGCACTCCATCAACATAAATTACAGGTGTAGAACTGGAATAAGCCGAAGACAATCCGCGTGACTTAATCAAAGAAGTAGTCCCAGGCTGTCCATTCGACAAGGTTATCTGCACATTAGGCAATGCATTCTGCAATAATTGGTCAATGCGCCCTTGCGGCATCTTTATCAAATCTT
>JAHLFB010000025.1 GCA_018884025.1 Candidatus Phocaeicola faecipullorum | reverse complement strand
TTCACCAAAGAAGAGTCTGCCATGGCCGACTACATGTGCAAGTTCATCGGCTTCTGCATCGCAAAGAACTGGCCGGCAGCAAAGAGCATGCTGGAACGCATCGAGAATTACGCAGAATCCAAAGTAGAGGTATTCACCAGCTACAAGGACTCCGAGGCCTACAAAGTCAAACATTTCCAGACTTACCAGAATGAAAAGAATGATTCCACATACTTTTGGGGGTAGAATACTCGACTTCCAGTTCCCCACTTCCTGGCAGCAGCTCAACCAGGAACAGCTTCGGTACGTATTCCTGGTCATCACCCTGTTTTCTCCGGTCAAGGCTAAGACTTACGTCTTCATGCGCTTCACCGGAATCCGTGTCCGGAAGCGAGTGAAAGAAGGATGGCTTTGCACCTTCCGCTTGAACTGGCACAAGAAACTGAGGTTCATCCTTCAGGACTGGCAGGTGCGCAGTTTCCTCCGGCAGATTGATTTCATCTCCGAGCCCAACGCTTATCCCGTCCGGCTGGACAGAATAGGCGGTCGGTATGCCATCGATGCAATGCTGCACGGCCTGAGCTTCGAAGATTACCTTTGTTGTGAGAACTACTATCAGGGTTATCTGTATTCGCAGAACGTTTCCCAGCTTAAATCCCTGTATAGTTATCTCTATAAGAAAAGGCCGGGCATAAAAGGTTCGTTGCAGGCAGCCTTTTCCCGTATTAAAGAGTACGAACTAGTTTCCGTGTTCCTTTGGTGGGGTAGTGTTAAGCTGTACTTCACTTCTCTGTTTCCGCATTTCTTTCAGCCGTTTCACCGTTCGGCCGACGCTGATCAGCCTGAACTGCCCGACCTGATGGGCGCGATGAACGCCCAGATCCGGGCACTGACCGGCGGCGACGTGACGAAAGAAAAAGAAGTCCTGCAGATGGACTGCTGGCGGGCCCTGACCGAGCTGGACGCCAAAGCACACGATATTCAAATTCTAAAATCAAAACAAAATGGACACAAGTAAATTCTTTGACGGCCACGCCTACTTTAAAGAGCTGACCGAAAAGAACAAGCTGGCCAAAGCCAACTCATTCTTTCCATGTTCCTGCAGCGGTATCAATTCGCTCCAGGATGTGCTCGACAATTTCCGGAAACAATCTGCTTTCGTCTGCGTCGATGATACCAATGACGCAGCTACAGAGCAAATCGGGGGAGGCTGGTTCAAGAAGCGCACCTTCACGGTATTCCTCCTGATTCGTTACCGCTACGATGACATGACCGAGCGTGCGGCAAAGCTGGACATCTGCCGGCAGATATTCAGACAGTTCCATTCCCGCATGATCCGTGACAAATACATCTACGAAGACCTGGACTTATCCTTCCTGAATGTATCCAGAATCTACACCCGTGAACTGGGTGAGTATTTCATATCTGGCTGTACCGGCTTGTACTTCATGGCAGAACTGACTGAACCGACTGATCTATGTTATAAGGAGGACGAATGGGATGGCTAAGACAGACAATAATAGACCGACAGCAACTGACGAAGATCGTAAGAAATATCAGGAAGCCTGGGCGGAAATGATGGTGACAATCTGGCGTGAGAAAATCGAACGACTGCACGTCATCAATACCTGCTCATTGCATCAGCAAATTCGGGATAACGTGATATCATCCACTGACTCTGTATCTACTATCCAGCACAAGTTTCTCGAGTACGGTATCTACCAGGACATGGGGGTCGGTAACGGGTATACTAAGGGTAATGGCGGTGACTTGCAGATTTTAAATCCTATATATCGAGAGGAACACGGACTTAACGTCCCTCGAAAAGTAGGCCCTAAGCCTGGTGGATATTATACATCTGGCAATCCTCGTAAACCTCGTGAATGGTTCTCACGTCCCTATTTTGCATCGATCATGGTGCTGAAAGAACAGATGGCGTACATGTACGGAGAAGAGTTCTGCGGTTTGTTGGTCGATAAAATCGAAGAAGCAAACCATAAGCGCAGCACAACGCTCAAATCACGTTTGTATGGAACTCGCAAACGTAAATAAACTTATGTCTTTTTGTAGTATAACTCAGTGAGTTTACTTCGTAAAAAACTCAAGATTATGGCAACAAAAACATTCGAAGAACTAAAACAACTGGCAATACAGATTCGTGATGAGAAAACGAACAAACAGAATACCGCTACACGTATCGGTACACAAATGCTCGAGCATCTTGACAAGCTCGAACAGGACTATTATGACAAAACAGCTACTGATGAAGAACTTCAGGCACGTGATGAAAAACTTACCGAGCTAGAGAATACATGTGGAAAAATACAAAGTCATATATTATATCCAATCAATACTGGATACTATTATGCACCCTTTAAAATTAAACAAGGAACTAAATATACAATTCGTGTTAGAAGAATTAATGATGTAAATGGAACTGTACAATTTAAGACATCAAGCATAGAAAAAGCAAGTGGATTAATTGATACTCTTGAAAATTTACCTTTTTCTGAAATGGAAAATGTACAATCATTTATAGCTTCTTCTGATGCAAATTATATTGCATCTTATGCGGCTAATGAAGGGATTCAAATAGTATTTACATTAGATTCTACTTACACTAATGAAGCGATAGAAAATAATAAGTCAAAAATAGATTCCGAAATAAATAGGGCTATTGAAAATGAAAATAATATTCAAACACAAATTACAGAAATAAATAATAAATCAAAAGGTCAACAAACGAGAAATGCAATTAGTAATCTTGTTAATCCTAATAATATTGTTAGTTCAGCAAATTGGTTTTTGTGTGATTCTATGATTCCCAAAAATAGCGAGATTACTATTGCTAAATTTATATCTTTAAGTGCAGGTACGTCTACAATAGGATTGTGGAAGTATGAGAATAGCCAATTAGAATTGATGGAAAAGTTTGATGTAACAGCTATTTCTGCTAACGAAACTAAAGATATTTCAGAATTACTTAATAGAACGTTAGATTATAATTGCTTTGTAGCGGTTACTAATACTGATTCTGTAACAGGATGCTTAGGAACAAATACAACAAGTGGGAATAGACTATACTTTTCAAAGTCTGATAAAATAGAAATTGGTAGTATTGCCAATTTTACCGACACAAATACTGCAAGTGGTGCATTATCAATGAGAATAACATACAGTATGCCAATAGATAATTCTCCTACTGATATTAATAATCAAGGTGTATTGGAAGTAGGTGCAACAAAAAGATATAAAACTATACAAGAAGCCGTCAATATTGCTAATGATGGTAATACGATATTGATTTATCCTGGAATTTACGATGAACAAGTTCAAGCTACAAGTAAAACATTACATATTATAGGGATAAATAAATATACTTGTATATTAAGGGATAGAAGTTCTAATTACTATACTCCTCCAATTGAAATACAGAGTGGTAGTATTACCAATATGTCTATATATGAAACAGCGGATATGCCGACGGAAGGATTAGAAAATATTATAATACCGGGGACATCTTTGAACGCAAAGAACATGGCGTATTGTATACATGCAGATTGGAATTTTAATGTAAAATCTAACAATGAGTTAATAATAGATAACTGTATTTTGAAAAATGCAAACAGACCTTGTGTTGGAGCAGGATTGCATAAAAATTCATCTCTGAAAGTAAGACGATGCATAATGTATTCGGGAATATCTGATGAAGGTAAGGGCAGAGGTGCATTTTATTGCCATGCGGCAGCCGATGGAGAGGAACAGCAGTTCCTTGAGCTACTTAACAACGTTATAGAATGTGAGGACGCAATTGCAATGGAACTTAGAGGATATGAAGGTGGAAATATGTATGTTTCCGCTTATAGTAATATTGTTTATAGTAGTATTAATGGTAAGCAAGATTCGGCTGTTAATCAGAATTTTGGTACAGGATTAACATTATTGCCTAAATCTTATGGGAATAATATATCGGTTCTTAATCCTTAAATTGTAGAGTAACTCGGTAAGTTTTCTGATAAATACCCCCTGCAATTATAAGTTGCAGGGGGTGTCTTTTTATGCCCTTCTTTTCCACAATACTTTTGAGAAAAACACAAAATAAACATGGGAAAATATGTAGAATTTATCACACAAGACATCCGCTCAGGCGTGATGATCATCTTTATTTGCTTGGTACTGATTTGCTGCGTTTGTTTGCTGGATTTATGGACAGGAATTGACGCAGCCAGGGCAAACAAAGAAAAAATCTGTAGTCGGCCACTGCGCAAGACCGGTGCTAAAATTGTCGATTATTTCAGGTTATTGTTGTTTTTCATTATGATTGATATACTGGGATTGTGTTTCCCTTGGTATAATCTACCCTATGGAGCAATCATTGGGACTCTTGGCGTGATGATTGTAGAAGGTTTATCCATCATTGAAAATCTTCGAAAGAAAAAGAGCCATGCAGCCGAAGTTGCAGATATGGCCGTTCGCATCATGGAATGTGCTACACCGGATGAAGCTCAAAAGATTATCAAAACGATTAAGGAGGGCGTGAAAAGATGAAACAGTTACCACGAGGCCTGAGAAATAACAATCCAGGCAATATCCGGAATTCAGATGCTACCGACTGGCAGGGTGAAGTTCCTGCATCTAAGAAACAAGACAACACCTTCGAAGAATTCGAAGACATGGCACATGGTTATCGGGCATTGATCAAGCTGCTGCAGAACTACCGTCGTAAGTACGGATGTCAGACGATTGCAGACTTCATAAGCCGTTGGGCACCCAGAACCGAGAACAACACATCCGGATACATTTCACGCGTATGCAAGGAAATGCAGGTACCGACTACCTACGTTCCGGATGTAGAGGATAAGGCAACCATGTGCGCTTTTGCAGCTGCTATATCCCAGGTAGAGAACGGTGTTCCTGCCGTAATGTCGGATGTTGAATCAGGCTGGAATTTATTATGAGATCATTTATTCTTACATTCTTTACAATTGTTTTTTGTTCGGTGTTTCTCGGTTGCAAGACTGGGAAACACCTTACTTCCGACAATCACACGCAGATCATCGTACATGATAAGTTGGTACCGGTATTCAAGCCTGCGGATTCCGCATCCATCCGGGCTTTGTTGGAGTGTGATTCAAATGGTAGGGTTGTGCTTTCCTGGTTGGATATGGTACAGTCGGAAAACGCACGCCTACGGTTCAAATTGGATTCTATGGGTAATCTGATGGCAGACTTTAAGGTCCCTTCAGATACAGTATTCATACCAGGCAAAGACAGTACAATTATACAAAAGACCGTGCAAACGGTAGAGGTGGAGAAAGAACTTACGTCGTGGCAAAAATTCTGCGTGGTGTTCACTGTTGTAGGGCTGATTCTCATTGTGCTGTTTGTATTTTTCAAAGTTCGTTCAATCTTAATTAAAGCATAATATGGCAATAGACCAGATAGCGACCGTAGAGGTCCGGGTAAATGGCGAGGAAGCCAAGCAGGAACTCAAGAATCTGGAGGCGATAGCATCCGGATTGAAAAAAGAACTGGCTGATGCTTACGAAGCTGGTGATACGTCTAAGATTAAACAGGTTACATCCGAGCTTCGTAAGACTGAAGCACAGATCAAGACGTTGAAAAAAGATACTACGGCGCTTACTGAGGTGATGAACAACCTTGATAAAGCGACGCCGAAAGAACTTCGTGCTACTCTGACGGCCATTAATCGACAACTAAACAGTGGTTACATCAAGCGAGGATCAGCGGAATGGAAATACTACCAGCAGCAGGCTAAACTGGTGACAGCCGAACTTCAGAAGATCAAGACGGAGGTGCAGGAAACCGAAAGCTGGATTTCTCGTTTCAATAACGGGCTGACGAAGTGGGGCGGCTTACTGGCGACTGGTGCTGCTACACTCACCGGAGTTTCCATGGCATTGAATACCCTTCGTAATAATCGTGACTCCAAGGAATCCTCTCAGGCTGAGCTAAAAGCCTTGACTGGATTGGATGATTCATCTATTCAGTGGCTTACCGAACAGGCGGAGAAGCTGTCTACTACCATGGATGAATCTGGCTTACGTATCCGTCAGTCATCCGACGAGATTCTTCAGGCATATATGTTGATCGGCTCTAAGAAACCGGAGCTGCTAAAAGACAAAGAAGCTCTAAACGCCGTAACCATCGAAGCTATGCGTCTGGCGGCGGCTGCAAAAATCGACTTGAAGGATGCTGTAACGGCTACTACCGTTTCTCTGAATATGTACGGCGAATCTGCTGATCAGGCGGCGCGTTACGTGAATGTACTGGCTGCCGGATCTAAAGAGGGTGCAGCTGATGTATCAGCCCAGGCTGCCGCAATCAAGAATGCAGGTGTGGCTGCCTCCGGAGCTGGAGTAAGTATCGAACAGCTTCAAGGTACAATCCAGATGCTGGCGGAGAAAGGTCTGGAGGCAGAGCCGGCCGGTACCGCGCTTCGTAAGTTCTTCTTGGTATTGCAGACTGGACCGGATGAAACGAATCCGAAAGTGGTTGGGTTACAGGCTGCGCTCGAGAATCTGAATAAAAAGTCATTGTCGGCTGCACAGATCCAGACTATGTTCGGCGAAGAAGCCTACTCTGCCGCTACCATCTTGATAGATAATGCGGATAAGGTACGTCAATATACCGAAGCCGTGACGGATACCAATATCGCTATGGAACAGGCAGCTATCAACTCTGATACCAACGAAGCTAAGATGGCGCAGTACCGTAATAGTATCAAGGAGGCAGGTATCGAGCTGATGGAGCGGCTTAACCCATCGTTGTCACTCCTGACCGGATGGACTACGAAGATCATCGTGGCTCTTCCAAAACTGATAGATTGGTTTATAAAGTACAAAGGAATTATCATTACATCAACTGCTGCTATAACTGCATATACAGTTACGGTAAACGCATCCACAATAGCTACCAAGCTGTACGAAACCTGGACAAAATTGGCAACAGTAGCAACACGAGGTTTTAATACGGTACTAAAGGCAAATCCTTTTGGATTAGCTGTAGCTGGTTTGACGGCTATTGCAACGGCTCTGATGACTTACGTGATTCCGAATACTCGAAAAGCCAAAGACGAGCAGAAGTCATACAATGAAGAATTGGAGAAAATGACTAAAATTTCAGATTCGTTTGTTGATATAAATAAGCGTGCTGATAATTTAAGCAAACTGAATGATCGTCAGAAACAGAATCTTAAAACGGACGCTCAAGAGGAGTTGGCTATTATAGAGGATAAACTTACAAAAGAAGAGATTGCTTACAACGAACAGTTTGAAAAAGAAAAAAAACGTATTCAGGAGCGTGACGATATAAATGAAACTACTAGAAAAGTTCTGCTGAAGGGACTTGATGGTAAATTCAAAGCGCAAAGACAAGCGATTGAAGCTTTGGCTAAACAAAGGACAGAACTTCAAAATATCATTGATAAAATTCCTGATATAGTAACTCCGGTTGTGGATTCAGACCCAAATCCAACTGAAGGCGGAAGCAATAGTTCTCCTGCGACAAAAGAAAATCCTCAGGTAACGGCAGAGAATAAACGGTACTACGATGAACTGGCAGACCTGAAGAAGTCGTACCTCGCCAGTGACGAGATGACACAGCAGGAATATAGTCAGTTTATGGAAGATCTGGAGATGCGTCACCTCGAGAACATGCTGGCCATTGCCGGACTGGAACCGGAGAAACGGCAACAGATCGAGCAGAAGATCCTCGAAGCACGAATTAAGTACAAAGAAGAGTGTGAAAAATTGGATGAAGAAGATGCTAAAAAATCATCCGAAGAAGCGTTCACAAGGCTGGAGAAGCAATACCAGTTGGAGATAGAGAAAGCTACGCAAAAACATTATGACGGTTTGTCATCCGAGCAGGAATATCGTCAGCAACTGATGGACATTCAGAATGAATATTATGATCAGGTACTTTCTTCTTCCGAAATTTCCGAAGAAAAGAAAGCTGAGATTATTGACAAAAAACAGAAAGAGAGTCTTGAAAAATCTCGTAAAAATTATGAAGAAAATCAGCGTAAGGTAAGAGAGCAGCTTTCATTTGCGCAAAACATCGGACAACAATTTGGTGAAGCGTTTGCGGAAATGTTGACAGATTCAGAAACTTCTTTGGGCGACTTTATGAAGGAAACTCTAAAAATCATACTGGATAGTCTTCAGAAGATGATGATAGCTTATATTGCTGAAACACAAATGAAGAATATAGCTACTTTGGGACTGGTCGGGATTGTTAAAGCTGCTGCTGAAATAGCATTGATAACAGCTGCATTTCAGAGTGCAAAGGCTATAATCAGTGGATTTGAAACGGGTGGTTACACCGGTACCGGAAGACATGATGAGCCCAAAGGTATAGTCCATGCTGGTGAATTTGTCGCTAACCGTTATGCCGTGCAGAATCCGGCTGTTCGTCCGGTTCTGGACTTAATTGATCAGGCGCAACGGAACAATACCATCGGTAGCCTGACTGCAAAAGATGTTTCTGCGGTTTTATCAGGTGTTACATCAACAACAAACAATACCTACTATCAGCAAAGTGTACCTGCTGATAACGGAATGTCTGTTATTATGCTGAAGGCGGTAAAGGTTATTGATTCACTTAATAAGAGATTGGATGAACCGATCTATACATATACTCGGGCTACTGGCAAGATGGGAGTAAACGAAGCTCAAGACTTGGTGGCTCGTATGAAAAACAATGTATCAAGGAGGATTAAATTATGACCAGATTATTCATCGACGGTCAGGAGGTTGTACTTTCTGAAAATTTTGAACTCGAATTGATAACAGAGAATCCGTATTTCACTCGCAATGGAGAATATACTTATGATATAGATATCGATTTGAGAGATCCTGGTAATCGGAGAATCTATCAGAATATCAACAGGTCTGATGTCACAAAAGGACTAAAGAACCGTAAGGCGACATTAATGTCAGGAGCCCTTGAAATAATATCAGGTGTGGAGGTTGTTCTTTCGATTGAAAATTATACCGCTAAAATTCAGATCGTAGCTGGTAATTCCCAGTTGAATTACGAAGGGGGTGATACGGATATACGAAGTATGGTTCTTGATGGGATTTCAATGACTTCGCAGCAGGCTATTGATACGTTATTCGGTAAATTTCCGGAAAACAACGTCGTATATCCGCCGGTGGTTAATTACACTGAATCGGACGGAAGTTTTTCGATATTAAACAACGTAGAGGTGGGCGAAGATATATCCTTCACAGATGTAGAAAACATATCTCCTCAGTATTATCTGTTGTATGTGATAGAGAATTTGATAACGAAGTTAGGATTCACAAAGGGAATAAATGAGCTGGAGGATGATCCTGTATGGAGCAGATTATTTATCGTTAATCCATATAAGGATTCAGTACTACAAGAGCTGCTGCCTGACTGGACGATAAATGAGTTTATTGAGCAGATTGAATTATACCTTGACTGTATCATTGTTATAGATAAGGTAGATAAAAAATTCAATATAATCAGTTTAAATAAATATTTTGAAAATCAGGATATTGTTTATTTAGACGATGTTGTTGATGACAGTACCGAAAAGACATACGACGTGGATACGAATTATGCGTTTGCATATACTTATGTATCTTATGATTTACCCAGTGATGAATATTACAATTACCTGAAATTGAAAGAGGGTGTAAGAGAGAATTGTTCTACTGTTTCCAGTCCTGAGTGGGATGATTTTAAAACCAAGTATGATCAGTATTATTCCGGCCCCTATATCTTACATTCAGAAGACTATGGGCTTGATTATGTTGTTACCGATTATTCTGTTTCTGGAGAAACCAAAAAAGGTCTGATAATCGTTGACCGATTCAAGGATGCGGGTAATTTAGATTCACGGGATAAAAGTTCATTCCAGATTGTACCTGCTGAAGTCGAAAAAATAGAAATACATAGTACTACAGGTGGACGCTACCTGATTGGTCCAGCTGTAAAAAAGTTAAGAGTGGATCCTGAAAGCACTGCCATTAATGATTTGATAAATAGTTCTGGCAATAATACAGATATCCCTGACAGGCTGTATGTCGGTATTTATTATGGTATACAAAAAGCATTAAATCGAGGTCCTAATGAATACCCAGGTGAGTATTGGGATAAAATGCCAATGGGTTCGAATGATAGATATTTCATTCAAAAGCCGACTACGCTTGGCGGTGATCAGAGTATTCTTACCTTGCCCGATTATACAATTACCCTGGATGGAGATAATGGTTTGTTTAATAGAGTCTATAAGAATAAACGTGAGATAGATACTTCAGTCGAATATACTTTTCAGTTTTTGACGAATAAAGTATATGATCTAAACAGGATTTTTGTCATACGCAATAAAAAATACTACTGTAAAGAAGTACACTATAAAATAACGCCTAAAGGTATGGATAAAATAGCAGAGGGCATTTTTTATCTTGCAGATTCTGAATAGAGTTTATATGTCTGTTTATCTTGGGCATTAAGTTTGTTTCTTTTACTGGGAAAGTTATATCCTAAAAGTTTATTTGTTATTGCTAATTATATCAGTGTAAAAGGTTGAGATCTAAGTTATTCTTGGTGGTCTTATAATTGTGGATGTTACTTTTTAGAGGTGGAATAGTTTATTATCTTATGTGTTTTAGTTCTTATGTTAAATTATATAATGCAGGTAGGAGAGATATTGTTATTTATATCTAAGATATTAGACTTGCTATTGTATACTATAAAAATAATAATTACTTTTGCAATAAGAAGCACTAAAATAATAATAATAAAAAAGGAGGTATCATGTGTATAATTAAAGACGTTACTCGATTCATCGCGAATGGGGCAAAAGTTTTGCGTGATTCTTCCCGCGGTGAATACAAACAGGAATCTGAAATTATTTCCCAACTAAAAGAAGAGCTTTTTGTCGAATCTGACAAAATGGACGATAAATCCAAATTAAGACAAGATAGAAAGAATATTGAGAAAGACGTAAGAGAAGCTTGGGAAAAATTAAAACTAAGTAATGGCTAAACAACAAATTCAACAAAAAGAAACTGTCGTTGCAGGACAAGGAGGTGTGGGCCAACAGTTAGAAAGGACTTATACCGTAGATGACAACAGTTTGCCGTCTCCCCAAGAATTAGCAGCTTATAAGGAAATAGATCCTCAAATTGTTACGTTCTTGATGGAAGCTTCCGTTAAGGAGCAAGACCATCGACATAAGATGGATAAAGTAAAGTTTGATTTAGTTCGAAGATCCGAATCAAGAACAGGAAGAATGAACTGGTGGGGTATGGCATTTGCTTTTTTATCTATTGTAGTAATTGTAGCCCTTGCTGCTTATGCTTTATATTTAAATAGACCTTGGTTTGCTGGAATATTAGGAGCAGGTACATTAGTTACAGTTGCCTCAATATTTATTAACAAAGAAAAGCCTGATACAAAGAAAAAATAATCATAAACTTATCCTTCCCCAGTACTCCTTAGCCAGTACCGCAGTACTTTCCTGAAAGTACTATAGTACTTCCGCGGCAGTACTGGAGTACTCCTTAGGAAGTACTGAGAACATAACTCAAATACTCTATAAGAAGCGGAAACCTTAAAAAAGTTTCCGCTTTTTCTTTTGCCATTCCAAAATAAATCATCATATTTGCAATGCTAATTCATTTTATTTCAGGAAGTGCAGGACGATTGGCTTGCATTTATTGCAGGCATTTTTTATGTCCGCATATTTGGTAGTACCATTAAAATACTGGTATCCGTGTACCCCCGTCGCAGTGCGTTAATGCGCCTGCTAGCATTTCCTGATAGATGTGAATTAGCAGCGGGACAGGCACGGATACTTTTTTATTATTATGTTACATACATATCAGGTTTCCAATACAGCTATGCTAAACTGTTGCGGAACGTCAATCCACGAAACGGATATTCGCTCATTCAACAGCAATGTTTTAAGAGTTTATAATCCAGTAACCGGTGTCCGCCATCGCAAAGCAAGTACTACTTCTGAAATAAGGCAGAAGATTTGCAGCTATATTCTTAATACATTTCCTAATGTGCGCCGTATAAAGATTGTTGATACTGGTAAAAACTTTTCAGCTCGCGTATGGTTCAAGTCTGGTAGGACATTTTGTGAGAAAGCATATTCAATCAAGAATCTGTATGGAATACTAAATGATAAGATTAAATTTATCTCTGAACAATAAAGAATGTTGCCCGTATGGAAATATCCGTATGGGCTTTTTTTAAAAGTTCCCCTCAAAATGTTTAGTCTCCTCATGCACTGTCATGTCTGCCCCTTTCAGGTACTTATTGGTTGTAGAAATATCCGCATGACGCGCCTGATCACGGGCTATGACGATTCCTTCAGCGTTGGCCAAATCACGGATACCGGTGTCCTTCAGTGAATAGAACTGGTAGCTGTCCGGAAACTTCAGCTTTGCTCTGACCTTATTGAAGTAGTTCCTGTACACACGGGTGGTCACCTTCTCACGTGAGGGCTTAAAGCCCTTGCCGAACAGATAATAATCATTGGGAGAATTAAAAACGCCCAGGTCAAGCATCGACTTAATCAGTGCATCATTCAGTCCGACCATGCCATCCTTCCGGTTCTTGCTGATACTGGAGCCGATAAATACTTTCTGTTCCTTCAGGTTGATATCAGCCAATCGGATATTGGAGATTTCATCCGGACGGATAAAGGTGTAATAAGCAAACTGACACAAGAACAGGAAATGTGGATTCTCTTTCTGGAGATACTTCTTAAGTTTCTGAATATCCGGAACCGTCAGGGCAGAACGTTTCTTCTCTTCTTCTGCCAGCTGTCGAATCTTCTCAACCGGATTATGAGTAAGGTATTGCTTTTCCATCATCCAGTTACAAAGTGAAGACAACCAGGTACGGTAGTTATTTCGGGTTCTGGCCGATGAATCCCGGTCAAGCAGCACGTAGTCCAAGAAGTCAGAGATGAAAGACTGGTCAATCTGATACGCATACACGATGGCCGGAATATGTTTGGCTGTATACTCCTCAAATACCCGCAGGCGCTTCTCATAATCCTTCAGGGTATTCTCCTTAATGGTGCCAGCTGCATACAGTTTGCCCAGATATATATGATACCTTTGGATAATATCTATATACGGGGTGTATTGCCTGGAGTTCTCCACATTAGCCCAGGGATTCCATCCGGAACGGAGCTTTACATTAAGATTAGTGATGATTTCATTTGCCCGACGGCGGCGGTCGGTCAGCTTGGGTATTCCATCCAGCATATACTTTTTCCGCTTCATTTTCTGTTCCAGCGGATCGTATGCCGTGAAGTCAATATACCATGTTTTACCAGTATGTAACTTGGGTTCTGTGTACGAAATAACACTCTGAATCGATGCGTTTTTTCTAAGTGATGAACACATTTTTTTCTACGTTTTTCGAATTCGAAAACGCAGTACGGTTTGACATCATGAAAATTAGTTGTCCGAAATTTGTCCGACCTATAAACGGACAAAAGCTGCAACTTATTCAGTTACAGCTTTTTATCTCGGCACGGGAAGAGAGACTCGAACTCCCGACACTCGGTTTTGGAGACCGATGCTCTACCAACTGAGCTATTCCCGTGTTTGCGAGTGCAAAAGTAGCATATTTTTTGATAACTGCAAACCTTCTGCCGCATTATTTTACACAAAAATC
>JAHLFB010000237.1 GCA_018884025.1 Candidatus Phocaeicola faecipullorum | reverse complement strand
TTTTATTTTTCTATAAAGGAAGAAAATGAATCTTCGTCTTTAAGCATGTTGGTAATGACACTTGGAACAGCTATGATACTTGTCGGAGTGTTTCGTCTTTTCTGGAAAAGCCATGCATGGTTCTACGTACCTTCTCAAAGTAAGGTGGTTGTTAAAAGCGAGTTTTATGATGCTTCGGACTACCGTAATTTGAAACAGGTTTTGGATAATGCTGTTTTTTCTGATTCTAAAAGTATTAAAGGTTCAAGTACAGGTGGAATAAGGATGGATTATATGTTTTCAAAAGATAGGAAGTTTGTAGCTGTGCAGCTTTATCAGTTCTCTTCTTACATATATCAGCCTGTTACGGAAGTTTATTATTATAAAGATATGGCAGCTGAGAAGTTTATCAGGTGTGCGGAAAAAAGAATGTTTTAAATTTTTCTTGATTTAAAGTATATATAAACACGAAAAAGACGACTGAAACTATTTCAAGTTTTCAGCCGTCTTTTATTATATTAATCTATTTGTGATTAGATTATTTTTCTTCGCTCCAGTCCATTGCAGCCATACGCTTGTAAGAAGCATAGCGTTTCTTAGCCATGTCTTCGCAAGCAACGAACAAGTCAGCAGCTTCAGCAGGATACTGTTTCATTACAGAAGCGAAACGAACTTCGCCCTTCAGATAATCCTGGAATCCTTCCCAGTTTGGTTCTTTAGAGTCAAGTGAGAATGGGTTCTTACCTTCTTCTTCCAATGCTGGGTTGAAGCGCCACAAGTGCCAGTAACCACATTCTACAGCCTTAGCCTCTTCAGCCTGAGATTTACCCATACCGGCTTTCAAACCGTGGTTGATACATGGAGCATAAGCGATAACCAATGATGGACCTGGATAAGCTTCAGCTTCGCGGATAGCCTTCAATGTCTGAGCCTGGTCAGCACCCATTGCAATCTGTGCAACGTAAACATATCCGTAAGTTGTAGCAATCATACCAAGGTCTTTCTTGCGTACTCTCTTACCAGATGCAGCGAACTTAGCGATAGCGCCAAGAGGAGTAGCCTTAGATGACTGACCACCAGTGTTAGAGTAAACTTCTGTATCAAGTACAAGGATGTTTACATCTTCACCAGAAGCGATAACGTGGTCAAGACCACCGTAACCTATATCGTAAGAAGCACCGTCACCACCGATAATCCACTGTGAGCGTTTTACCAAGTAGTCTTTGAATTCAGCGATAGTAGCGCAGTAAGAGCATTTATCTTTAGCAGCTTCTACCATAGGAATAATCTTTTCAGCAGCAGCCTTGCTCTTGTCAGCATCGTTGCGGCCGTCAATCCATTCCTGGAATGCTTCCTTGTATTCAGCCGGAGTACCTTCTGCAGCGATAGCAGCCTTCATAGCTTCTTCCAGACGGTTGCGGAGTTTCTT
The DNA here is from genome assembly GCA_018884025.1 of Candidatus Phocaeicola faecipullorum. GTDB lineage: Bacteria > Bacteroidota > Bacteroidia > Bacteroidales > Bacteroidaceae > Phocaeicola > Phocaeicola faecipullorum. Next base: position 7,914 of record JAHLFB010000237.1, on the reverse strand, counting down.
GTTAGCCAATTCCATACCAAGACCGAATTCGCAGAAGTCTTCGAACAATGAGTTAGCCCATGCTGGACCCTGACCTTTTTCGTTAGTAGTATATGGAGTTGAAGGAACTGAACCTGAGTAGATAGAAGAACATCCTGTTGCGTTAGCTACCATTTCACGGTCACCGAACAATTGAGAAATCAATTTAACGTATGGAGTTTCACCACAACCAGAGCAAGCTCCAGAGAACTCGAACAATGGAGTAGCGAACTGAGAGTTCTTAACGTTAGCCTTGATGTCAACCAAGTGCTGTTTGCTCTTAACGTTGTCAACGCAATAAGTCCAGTTAGCAGCTTCAGCAAGCTGAGTTTCAAGAGGTTTCATAGTAAGAGCCTTACCACCCTTCTTAGGATTACCCGGACATACGTCAGCACAGTTACCGCAACCCAAGCAGTCCATTACGTCAACCTGCATACGGAATGTCATACCGTCGAACTGCTTACCAACAGCCTTCAATGTAGTGAAGTTAGCACCAGCCTGTTCGTTAGCGTCAAGAACGAATGGACGGATAGCAGCGTGAGGACAAACGTAAGCACACTTGTTACACTGGATACAGTTTTCAGCATTCCATTCTGGAACGAAAGCAGCTACACCACGTTTTTCGTATTTAGCTGTTCCCTGATGCCAAGTACCGTCTTCGATACCCTTGAATGCAGAAACTGGAAGCAAGTCACCATCCTGAGCGTTGATAGGACGAACAACTTCGTTGATGAATGCTGGATCGTTGTTAGCAGCAGCACCTTCAACTTCGAGGCTAGCCCATGCTGGGTCTACAGTAAGCTGTTTGTATTCACCACCACGGTCAACAGCAGCATAGTTCTTGTTTACAACGTCTTCACCCTTCTTACCGTAAGACTTAACGATGAATTTCTTCATCTGTTCTACAGCAAGTTCTACAGGGATAACGCCTGTGATACGGAAGAATGCAGACTGAAGGATTGTGTTAGTACGGTTACCAAGACCGATTTCCTGAGCAATCTTAGTTGCATTGATGTAGTAAACAGTGATATTGTTTTCTGCGAAATATTTCTTAACCTTGTTAGGCAAGTTCTTAGCAAGTTCTTCACCTTCCCAGATAGTGTTAAGAAGGAAAGTACCGTTCTTACGCAAACCGCGAGTTACATCGTACATGTGTAAGTAAGCCTGTACGTGGCAAGCTACGAAGTTAGGAGTAGTTACCAAGTAAGTAGAGCGGATTGGGTGGTCACCAAAACGCAAGTGAGAGCAAGTGAAACCACCAGACTTCTTAGAGTCGTAAGAGAAGTATGCCTGGCAATATTTGTTAGTGTTGTCACCGATAATCTTAACTGAGTTCTTGTTAGCACCTACAGTACCGTCAGCGCCAAGTCCGTAGAATTTAGCTTCGAACATACCTTCACCGCCAAGAGCGATTTCTTCTTTCTTAGGAAGAGAAGTGAATGTAACGTCGTCAACTATACCGATTGTGAAGTGGTCTTTTGGAGTAGGCAAAGCCAAGTTCTCGTAAACAGAAAGAATCTGAGCAGGAGTTGTATCCTTAGAACCAAGACCGTAGCGTCCACCAACGATAACAGGAGCATTTTCCTGTCCGTAGAAGCAGTCTTTAACGTCAAGGTAAAGAGGTTCGCCGTTAGCTCCAGGTTCTTTTGTACGGTCAAGAACTGCGATACGTTTAGCAGTCTTAGGTACAGCAGCCAAGAAGTGTTTAGCTGAGAACGGACGATACAAGTGTACAGAAACCAAACCAACTTTTTCGCCGTTAGCCATCAAGTGGTCGATAGCTTCGCGAGCAGCTTCTGTTACAGAACCCATAGCGATGATTACGCGTTCAGCGTCTTCAGCACCATAGTAGTTGAACAAGCCGTAGTTACGTCCTGTAATCTTGCTGATTTCGTTCATATATTCTTCTACGATAGCAGGAACTGCGTCATAGAATGGGTTGCATGATTCTCTGTGCTGGAAGAAGTGGTCTGGGTTTTCAGTCATACCGCGTGCAACTGGCTTGTTAGGGCTTAGTGCACGTTCACGGAATTCAGCCAAAGCTTTCTGGTCGATAAGTGGAGCGAGGTCTTCGTTTTCCAACATTTCGATTTTCTGTATTTCGTGTGAAGTACGGAAACCATCGAAGAAGTTCAAGAATGGAACGCGTGATTTGATAGTTGACAAGTGAGCAACACCGGCCAAATCCATAACTTCCTGTACAGAACCTTCGCAAAGCATAGCGAAACCAGTCTGACGGCAAGACATAACGTCCTGGTGGTCACCGAAGATACACAATGCGTGAGAAGCAAGTGTACGAGCTGATACGTGGAATACACATGGAAGGAATTCACCTGCAATCTTATACATGTTAGGGATCATAAGAAGAAGACCCTGAGATGCAGTGTAAGTAGTAGTCAAGGCACCAGCCTGAAGAGATCCGTGTACAGCACCTGCTGCACCGCCTTCTGACTGCATTTCCTGAACAAGAACTGTTTCGCCGAAGATGTTTTTACGTCCTGCGGCAGCCCATTCATCTACATATTCAGCCATTGTAGAAGATGGAGTGATAGGGTAGATAGCTGCTACTTCTGAGAACATATACGAGATATGTGCTGCAGCCTGGTTACCATCACAAGTGATGAATTTTTTTTGTTTAGTCATACAATTACTAAATTATAATAATTAGTTAATAAGAACTTGTATTCTCGTTTAATATAGGAATCCGAACATCCAGAGCGGAATCTGGTTTCCGTGTCCCAATTCCAGTTTGTGCATTGCGTAATATACGTTCGGGTTAGTCTTGAACTTACATCCGTCTGCGCATATTCTGAAATGCAGGTTGTTGTCCACCATGAAAGATGTTCCTTTATCTCCCTTGTTTATCTTGTGGTCTTTCCATAGAGAGTTTACGAAGAATGTTTCCAATACATCCTGCTCTTCCACTTTCACCGGATAGATGCTGTACATCAGACTTGTGTTGTGCATCATTATCTTTGCCGGCTTTTTCGGGAAAGATTCACCTTTAGGATAAACCATATTTATCAGTCGGGCATCAGCCAAATACTTGATATAGTTCATTACCGTAGCCCTCGAAGTCTGTATTTCTTCAGCCAACTGGCTTACGTTTGGAGCACCCGGTCCGTCAACCGCCAATAAATATAGTAATTTTTTTATTTTCGAGAGATATTTCAGCTCAATTTGTTTTATCAAAAGTATATCTACCTCCACCATCATATTCATAGTCTTCAGCAGATTCTCCGAAAAGTTCCTCTTTTCAAGGAAAAACGGATAGAATCCGTGATGGATGTAGTCCTGCAGATATTGTGTAGGATTTACGTGTGGCAGTATAGTCTTGGCTATATGCTCGTGGTTGTTTAGTATCTCTTCAAGTGTGTATTTAGAGAAATTGTTTCCTGTCTGCAGATTAAGAAACTCTCTGAAGGAGAATCCTCTGAGGTTATACGATTTTACAATACCGTTCAATTCCGGATTTTCTTCTTTCAGTCTCATGACAGAAGAACCGGTAAATACAATCTTCAGATTTGGAAACTTTTCGTAGCATGTGCGCAGTGCGCTGCTCCAGTCCGGCAATTTGAATACCTGATCTATAAGCAGTACCTTACCGCCTCTTTTTATAAAGTCGGATGCAAAGTCAACCAGGCTTACCTGTGAAAAGTAGAAATTATTCATGTTTACATACAGGCAAGAACGGTCGAAGCCAAACTTCTCTTTTGCATATTGCAGTAGAAAAGTAGTTTTGCCAACTCCTCTTGTCCCTTTGATACCTATCAATCGTGCGCTCCAGTCAATTTCATCCATAAGATCCCTGCGCACGGGGGCATTGGTGTGTTCAACCAAATAAGAATGTGTTCTGTAAAAAGCCTCCATGAATATATCCTTTACTTTGGTGCAAATATACGAATTGTTCATAATATTGCAAACTAGACATAGCAAAAATTATTTTTTTAGTATATCTTTGCAGATAAAATCCGGTGGAATTACGATGCAAAAACAGTTATACATATTCAATCCGTGGCATGACATGGCACTTGCCAATTTCACTCCTTATTATAAGATTTCTTCCGAAATCCTCCGTATGAGTAATGATTTGTCTTTCCTTCCCGTGTGGTATGCTCCGGATGATGCGTTGATAAAAATTCCGGATGCCAGTGCGGTGGAAACCTTTTGCTCGCAGGTATCATGTTTTAAAAAAATATCAGTTGAACGGTTTGTTTCCAATGCTTTATCGTGTAAAAAAATAGTTCCATGGGGATGGAGTCCTTCTTTGGTTCATACATTGTTATCGGATGGAGCTGATGCCTCATTTTTGCCTGATGATGAGGCTTTGGCTAAAATCAGATATTTGTCAGGCCGTCAAAGGTGTGTAGAGGTACTGTCGCAATTATCATCCTTAGGGGGAATATGTGGAAAAGCCGTTTGTTGCTATGATGTTAATCAAGTCTGGAATTTTCTAGATGAGAGAGATAATGTTATTTTAAAAGCACCGTGGTCAGGAAGCGGTAGGGGGCTTTATCGTGTTTCCCGTCAATTGTGGAATGCAAATGTTCAGGGTTGGATTTCAAGGATACTCCGTACTCAGGGCTGTGTAATGGCTGAGCCTATATATAATAAGGTGTGCGATTTTGCGATGGAGTTTTATTCTTCGCCGGATGGAAAAGTATCTTTTGCCGGATATTCACTGTTTGAAACAGATGATTTTGGTAATTACAAACAGAACATATTGATGTCCGATGCCAGAATAAAGGAACGTTTATTATCGTATGGAATATTGAATGAAACGTTGGATTCTGTTCGTGGAAGACTGCTGGATATATTCAGCAAAATGATAGCCGGTAATTATACAGGTTATTTGGGCGTAGATATGATGATTTGTAACCAAAATGACAATTTCCTTTTGCATCCATGTGTGGAGATAAATATGAGGATGAACATGGGCGTGGTGTCGCGTATAATATTCGACAGATACCTTTGTCCATCCTCACATGGTAAGTTTGTCATAGAACACTATAATTCTGATGACGAGGCTGTTCTGTCACATCAGAAAATGTCTTCGTCAATGCCGCTTGTAGTTGGCTCTTCCGGACGTATAAATAGCGGATATCTCACTCTTACGCCTTTGCTGCCTGCTACTCGTTATCAGGCATATGTGATTGTGAAGGAATGATAATCCTTCTTCCGAAGACAGCTTTCTTAGGAGTGGCAACAATTTTCATCTTTGGTGTTTGTATCTTTCCTGTCCTGGATGATGTATATTCTTTTCCAGCCTTTTCCAATGCGGCTTTCAGCATGGCTTCGTTCTCATCTCCAAGTTGGTACGGCTCAAAAGGATTGTCTTCTGCCTCCGTGTCCGGTATTAATCCGTCCGGCATACATGGGGTTTCGTTGCTGGCATTTTTGTATATGCTTACCATTACATAAATACCCCAGTTCTTGATAGCTTGCGGAACTTTATCGTAGGCATCTTCTGTTGATAGCATCCATCCTGTACAATATTTTCCGTGTGACTGCTGTCCGATAAGTTCAATGTCCATGTATGGCATTAATCCTGAAAGAAGGGCTTCCGAAGCCGATGCGCTGTTACCGGATATTATACCATAGATTTTTTCCAGTCCTATGTTGGCTTCTTTTGTGCTTACATTAAGGTCTATATCGTCATAATTATATTCAGTCTCGAAACGGGTTATTGTAGAAATACCGTTTTTCTTATAGTATTCAGTGAAGAACTCGTTATAATCTTCTTGTTCAAAAATTTCTTTACTGGTGACAACTTCTTGCGGAGCGAACATTGATGCCAGTACACATTCGGTTATAACATATCCTCCTCCGTTATATCTCAAATCAAGTATAAGTTCCTTTACTCCTTCGTTTTTAAACTCCTCGCAGATGCTTATCAGTTCCTGAATGGATTTAAGGTCAAAACTGTTGTATGCCAGATAGCCTATTTTCTTACCGTTTACATCAAATGTTTTGTGGCAAAGTATAGGATTTTCGTACATCTCTGTGGCTGTCAATGAAACATCTTTGGTTGAATTTGTAGATTCAATCAATGAAAGTGTGATTTCCGATGAATAAAAGAGGTCCAGATAATTTTCAGTTGTAAGGACTTTACCGTTTATTTTTTCAATCAAATCACCTCTTTTCAAACCGGCTTTTTCTGCGGGACTGTCTTTTGACACATATGCTACGGCGGCAATCAGTTCATTGCCATTGTCGTATTTGTAATATACTATAGGGGTAAATCCGTAAGTGGTTGATACACCCTGTACGCTGCTTGTAAACTCTTCCATATTGTCTGTCAGCATAGTCCATTTGTCTATCTGATTTTCTCCGTCGTGATATCTTATTTCCTCTACCGTAGCAATAGGGTCGGAATTTGTAGCAGGGTCGAGCTTGCTTAAATCATCTGATATCTCTTCGTTCCAGTAATAATAAATCTCAAGTGCTTCTCTAGCGAAGATGTTGGCTAGTTTTGTTTCTTCTGTTATGTTTCCTGTTTCTTCCGTCTTATCATTGTTTTCTCCCGGATTAGTAATTTCTGAGCGGGTACATCCTGATATTATACATACAAGCAGTATAATACATGAAAGAGTGGTTTTAAGTCTGTTAAAGTTCATGGTCTTTTGTTTTAGTTTAAGATATGTGCAAAACTCTACATTGTTGTAATCTCGTTTACGGCTTCGTTGTATTCTTTCACCATTCTGCTTATTACTTTACTTGCGGTAGGAACGTCGTCTATCAAGCATGACACTTGTCCTATTTCCAGCTCTCCATCTGGCAAATCTCCTTCAAAAATTCCTTTTCTCGCTCTTCCTTTACCCAGAAGTTCTGTAAGTTCTTCAGGTGTCGCTCCTCTGCTTTCAGCTGCCTCCACATTGTGATAGAAATCATTTTTAATCAATCTTGTTGGTACTATTTTCTTCAATGCAAGCATGGTGTCGCCTTCATTCAGTTGTGTACAGAGGCTTTTGAATTTCTCATGCGCGGAACTCTCTTGTGTTATTGCGAAACGTGTTCCCACCTGTACACCTTCAGCTCCCAAGGCAAATGCGGCAAGCATGCCTTGGCCGGTAGCTATGCCTCCGGCGGCTATCAGAGGTATTTCCAGATGCCTTTTAATTTGAGGAATAAGAACCATTGTAGTGGTTTCTTCCCTTCCGTTGTGTCCTCCTGCCTCGAATCCTTCGGCTACTACAGCATCAACACCGGCCTCCTGACTTTTGAGTGCGAACTTGGTGCTTGCCACAACGTGTGCCACCTTTATTCTGTTTTCATGTAGCTTTCCTGTCCATGTCTTTGGATTGCCTGCCGAGGTGAAAACAACAGGAACTTTCTCTTCTATCACAACCTCTATGATGGCTTCCGAGTATTTTGAAATCAGTGGAATATTTACCCCGAAAGGCTTGTCGGTGGCCTTTCTGCATTTTCTGATATGCTCTCTGAGGATATCCGGATACATTGAGCCTGCTCCTATAAGTCCTAAACCGCCTGCATTGCTTACAGCTGCTGCAAGTTCCCATCCGCTACACCAAACCATACCTCCTGAGATGATAGGATATTTTATGCCGAAAAGTTCTGTGATTCTGTTGTTCATGGCTATATTAAAATTGAAGCTAAAGCCTTTTATTTGAGGCGTAAATAAATTTTTCCAAACATACGGAATTTCTTTGAAATATCCTTGTGAAAAAACTTTAAGATAATTGTCAAAAAAACGACGAGACATTTAACTTCAAATGACTAAGCATTTAACTTCGAACGACGAAGCGTATTCTATGCTTTCATCCAAGGCTTTCCATAGTTTTAACATCATATTTAACATTTTCAAATTTATCATTATACATAAGGTATGTTTGGGGGTTGTATAATGTCTTGTTTCTGACAAGTGCCACAATGATT
>JAHLFB010000236.1 GCA_018884025.1 Candidatus Phocaeicola faecipullorum | reverse complement strand
GTAAAATCGCTGCAATTAGTCAATGATGATGCAGCAGAGTATTCTTTCAAGTATGTTGACCGTTCTGTCTTGGACCGTAACTTTGCCTTGCGTGGTGATGCTGATGATGTGGTGATAGTCCGCTCCGGTATGCTGACAGATACCTCAATAGCAAACATTGCATTATACAAAGAAGGAAAGTGGTACACCCCGAAATATCCATTGCTGAAAGGAATACGCAGGGCAAGACTCCTTGCAGAAGGAATTATAGAGGAGGATATAATTATGGTAAACAGTCTGCAAGAGTATGAGAAAATCCGTCTTTTTAATGCAATGATTGGCTTTGGTGAAGTGGAAATAGATATAAATAATGTTTTTCTTTTTAAGACTAATAATAAATATAAAAATAAAAACAAAAAGTTTTTTATTGACAGCTCTATTATTTAACTTTGTACTTAGCTTTATTTCTTATAAGTATTATGAAACATATATACTGGAAAGGCGTATGGAGAAAGATCGATAAATTCTTTGAAAGAATTATTGACTGTATAATTATCCTTTTCGGTTGAGGAGGATAAGATTATGATTGTAGGTACATAATATAAAAGCGGTCAGAACCAACTGATCGCTTTTATATTATGTCGTTATTCCAAAACTTCGTAACTGCTTATCTGTATCGGCATATCAAGATTGTGAAGTACCTTTTCAAGCATTATACCATCGAGGTTGTTGTATTCGTAACCGAAGGTTGCACGTATTCCCTGAAGAATGAACTGTGTAGCCCTGTCAAGTGCTATCGGCAGACTGTCACCTTGCATCAATGAACCGGTTATTACGCTTGTGAATGTATCCCCTGTGCCCGGATAGTGAGCCGGAAGATACGGACAGGTTACTTTCCAGTATCTGTTGCCGTGGCGGTTGTATGCAAAGACGGAAGTCATGTGTGCATTTTCAGGAACAGGAACACTGGTCGCTATTACAATGTCCGGTCCCGCATCTGAGAGTCTTTTTAGATATGATTTCATTTCCTGTACAGTCACTTCGCTTTTATATTCCATGTCCAGGAGTTTGAAAACCTCTGTCATATTCGGAGTAATCACATCGGCATATCGTATGAGTTTCTTCATCTCTGTCACCATATCTTCTGTGATTCCTTTGTACAGATTGCCATTGTCACCAAGCACCGGGTCCACTACTACCATATCCTGTGGGCGGCGGAACTTCGATATGAAATTCTCTACTATCTGTACTTGCTGCGGTGAACCGAGATATCCGGTGTAGAATGTATCGAACTTCATATCAAGCTTTTCCCAACTTTCTATTATTCGTTTCATTTCCTCAGTCAGGTCGAGGAACGAGTAATGCGGATATTGTGTATGCGCCGAGAGGACTGCCGTTGGTAGGGGACAAACCTGTATTCCCATGGAAGAAAGAATAGGAATCACTGCCATTAGAGATACTCTTCCGGCTCCGGACAGGTCGTGTATCGCAACCACACGTTTTACGTGGCTTTGCAGATACGTTTTCTGCATACCGGAACCCGTCGCAGAAGTATGTACTGCACTCGGCTTTTTCTTTTTCATTCCTGATTTCTGCCATGCAGCCTTTCGTGCCTGATATTGTTCGTATTTGTTTTCTATATAATTGTCTGCCATATTTCTTTTTGATGTTATTGCTGCAAAGTACGTTACTTTTTGGGTACGAGGCAAATATTTTGCATTATTTTCCGTATTTTTGCATTAACACATTAAATCATTACAAACTTATGGATATCCGTACAATACTGAAGAATCTGAAAATAGAAGAGTTGAACGCTATGCAGCAGGCTGCTGTAGATGCTTATAAAGAAGGAAACGACATTGTGCTGCTTTCGCCAACTGGTTCCGGAAAGACATTAGCATATCTCATTCCGCTTGTGCAGACACTGAAGAAGGATGCCGAGGGAGTGCAGGCTGTAGTGCTTGTTCCGTCACGCGAGTTGGCATTACAGATAGAACAGGTCTTCAAAGGAATGGGTACTGACTTCCAGGTAATGAGTTGCTATGGCGGACGTCCTGCCATGGACGAACACCGCACAATGAAAGGTATCCGTCCGTCGGTGATTATCGGTACTCCGGGACGTATGAACGACCATCTTGGAAAAGGTAATATAGATGCATCTACAGTGCGTGTACTTGTTATTGATGAGTTCGACAAGTGTCTGGAATTCGGATTTCAGGAGGAAATGGCCGATGTGATAGGAAAGTTGCCTAACTTGCGTAGAAGATTCCTTCTTTCTGCTACGGATGCAGAAGAGATACCACGTTTTACGGGAGTAAACAAGAGTGTAAGGCTGAATTTCCTGAATTCGGAAGAGCAATTGTCGGACAGGCTTCATTTATATAAGGTGGAATCACCGGTAAAAGATAAGTTGGAAACGTTGTATAAACTGGTATGCACTCTGGGTTCGGAACAGACGCTCGTTTTCTGCAATCATCGTGAGAGTGTGGACAGGGTAGGAAAATACTTGCATTCTATGAAAGTGTATTGCGAAACTTTCCACGGAGGAATGGACCAGGATGATCGCGAGAGGGCATTGTATAAGTTCAGAAACGGAAGTTGCAATATCTTTATCTCAACTGACCTTGCTGCACGTGGACTTGACATTTCGGGCATAAAGAATGTTGTACACTATCATCTGCCTATAGCAGAAGATGGGTTTATACACAGAAATGGACGTACTGCAAGGTGGGATGCCGAGGGTAACGCATATATAATAATGCACACGGAGGAGAAGGTACCGGAATATCTTCCTTCTGAAATTGAAACTTATGTTTTGCCGGAAAATACGCCAAAACCATCAAAACCTGAGTTTGTTACCTTATATATAGGTAAGGGTAAAAAGGATAAGATAAATAAGATTGACATAGTAGGATTCATTTTCAAGAAAGGCGGGCTTAACAGGGATGATGTGGGAAAGGTTGACGTTAAGGACCATTATGCTTTTGTGGCTATATCGAGAAAAAAGAGCCAACAAACGTTAAAATTGATACAAAATGAAAAGATTAAAGGTGTAAAAACTTTGATAGAACTAGCAAAATGATAACTTTGTGTCAGAATATATACGGAATGGCAGGTCACTGTCTCAATTTGCTATGGTTCGTATCACAAAATACACCACGGTATGATAATTATGTGTCAAAATGTTAGTAAAATCATACTTGATGTCATAAAATGAAAGAAAATTTCAATTGTAGGTGTATTTTTATTAGATTAAAGTTTGGATGTGTGGAAATAATTACATAAATTCGCAATCGTTAGATACTTAAATATATGTAAAACCAAAAAACAACTGCCAAATGAAAAAACATAATTTTAATGCGGGACCATCTATTTTGCCTCGCGAAGTGATAGAGAAAACAGCTCAGGCTATATTGGATTTTAACGGTTCCGGACTTTCGCTGATGGAAATCAGCCATCGAGCAAAAGACTTTCAGCCGGTAGTGGACGAAGCCGTTGCTTTGTTTAAAGAGATATTAAATATCCCGGAAGGGTACTCAGTGATATTCCTCGGTGGCGGTGCAAGCCTTGAATTCTGTATGGTTCCATATAACTTCCTCGAAAAGAAAGCTGCTTATCTTAATACAGGTACTTGGGCAAAGAAGGCTCTGAAGGAAGCTAAAACTTTCGGTGAAGCCGTTGAAGTTGCTTCATCTGAAAAAGACGGATATACATATATTCCTAAGGATTATGTTGTTCCTGCCGATGCGGAATATTTCCATATTACTACTAACAATACTATCTATGGAACAGAATTGCATTCAGATCCTGAAGTAAATGTTCCTTTGATTGCGGATATGTCATCTGATATTTTCTCACGTCCTATAGATGTTTCAAAATATATCTGTATCTATGGTGGCGCTCAGAAAAATCTGGCTCCTGCTGGTGTTACTTTCGTAATTGTGAAAGATGATGCGCTTGGCAAGGTTACACGTCATATACCTACAATGCTCGATTATAAGACACACGTTGACAAAGGTTCAATGTTCAATACTCCTCCTGTAGTGCCTATCTATGCTGCATTGCAGACTTTGAGATGGATCAAAGCTCAGGGTGGTGTGGAAGAAATGCAGCGCAGAGCTAAGGAACGCGCTGAGTTGCTTTATGCTGAAATAGACCGCAACAAATTGTTCCGCGGCACAGTGACAGTAAAAGAAGACCGCTCATTGATGAACATCTGTTTCGTTATGGCCGATGAATACAAGGATTTGGAAGCTGACTTCCTGAAGTTTGCTACAGAACGTGGTATGGTGGGTATCAAGGGTCACCGTTCTGTAGGTGGATTCCGTGCTTCTTGTTATAACGCTATGCCTCTTGAAAGCGTTAAGGCTCTTATCGAGTGCATGCAGGAATTTGAAAAATTGCATTAATTAATAGGTGTCCTCTTTAGTATTAAAGTAGGTAGAGGAGGTAAAGGAGATAAAGGGTATTGAGCTTTATCTTCTAAGTCGGCTTGCCGACTGATATCTTCTCTACATACTTTATTTACTTTATTTACTACTAATCTAAAAAATCTTACTACACATGAAAGTCTTGATTGCAACAGAAAAACCATTCGCCAAAATTGCTGTGGATGGTATTCGTAAGGAAATAGAAGCAGCAGGTTATGAACTGGCGTTGCTTGAAAAATATACAGATAAGTCTCAATTGCTGGATGCCGTAAAGGATGCTAACGCAATTATTATCCGAAGCGACATAGTCGATAAGGAAGTGCTTGACGCCGCAAAGGAACTGAAGATTGTGGTACGTGCGGGTGCCGGATATGATAATGTTGACCTTGTCGAGGCTACAGCTCACGGTGTATGCGTGATGAACACTCCGGGACAGAACTCAAATGCTGTGGCAGAACTTGCTTTCGGCATGATGATTATGGCAGTCCGCAATTTCTATAACGGTAAGGCCGGTACAGAACTTATGGGCAAGAAACTTGGTATTCACGCTTACGGTAATGTAGGACGTAATGTTGCCCGCATTGCCAAAGGTATAGGTATGGATATCTATGCTTACGACGCTTTTTGTCCTAAGGATGCTATCAAGGCTGACGGGGTTACTCCTGTAGATTCAGCGGAAGAACTTTACAAGAATTGTGATGTCGTGTCACTTCATATTCCTGCAACACCGGAAACACGCAAATCTATCAATTACGATTTGGTCAATCTGATGCCTAAGAACGGTTTGCTTGTAAATACCGCAAGAAAAGAAGTTATAGACGAAGAAGGACTCCTGAAACTGATGGAAGAACGTCAGGACTTGAAGTATGTAACAGATATTATGCCAGAAAAGAATGAAGAGTTTGCCGCTAAATGTGCCGGCAGATATTTCTCTACTCCTAAAAAGATGGGTGCGCAGACAGCTGAGGCTAACATAAATGCCGGTATTGCCGCTGCAAAGCAGATTGTGGCTTACTTCAAGGATGGTTGCGAAAAATTCCGTGTAAACAAATAAAAAATCATTGCCTATGGCTGTAATTAAACCTTTCAAGGGCGTACGCCCGCCGAAATCAATGGTAGAAGAAGTGGCTTCCCGGCCATATGATGTATTGAATTCAGAAGAAGCGCGCGAGGAGGCCAAGGGTAATGAAAAGTCATTATACCATATTATCAAGCCTGAAATAGATTTTCCGGTAGGAACAGACGAACACGATTCTGCTGTGTATGAGAAGGCCGTGGAGAATTTCAAAATGTTCCAGGAAAAAGGATGGCTGGTACAGGACGATAAGGAAAATTACTATGTTTATGCGCAGACTATGAACGGCAAGACTCAGTATGGTCTGGTAGTTGGTGCATATGTGCCTGATTATATGAATGGCGTGATTAAGAAGCATGAGCTTACGCGCCGAGACAAGGAAGAAGACCGTATGAAGCATGTCCGTGTGAACAATGCGAATATAGAGCCTGTATTTTTTGCCTATCCTGATAATGCTGAGCTTGATGCCATAGTTGCCAAATATACATCCCGCAAGCCTGAATATGATTTTATAGCTCCGGGAGACGGTTTCGGACATACATTATGGATTATTGACGAAAAGGATGATATAGACCGGATTACTGCGCTTTTTGCCGATATGCCGGCCCTGTATATTGCCGATGGTCATCACAGAAGTGCGGCGGCAGCTTTGGTAGGTGCGGAGAAAGCTGCTCAGAATCCAAACCACAAGGGTGACGAAGAGTATAACTACTTCATGGCTGTATGTTTCCCCGCTTCACAATTGACTATTATTGACTATAACCGTGTGGTAAAGGATTTGAACGGTCTTACTCCCGAGCAATTCCTGAAAGCATTGGAGAAAAACTTCATAGTTGAGGAAAAGGGTGAAAACGTATATAAGCCTTCGTCACTGCATAATTTCTCATTGTATCTTGCCGGCAAGTGGTATAGTCTTACTGCCAAACCGGGAACGTATGATGACAATGACCCGATAGGAGTGCTTGACGTGACAATCTCTTCTAATCTCATCCTGGACGAGATACTTGGTATCAAGGATTTGCGTTCGGACAAGAGAATTGACTTCGTAGGTGGAATCCGCGGATTGGAAGAACTCAAGCGCAGGGTTGACAGTGGAGAAATGGCTATGGCACTAGCCTTGTATCCGGTATCCATGAAACAGTTGATGGATATTGCCGATACGGGAAATATTATGCCGCCAAAGACTACCTGGTTCGAGCCGAAACTTCGTTCCGGATTGATTATACATAAGCTGGATTGATTTTGATAGCTTGATAAGACAATATAAAAACATTTGGTAAGCCTGATGAACTGTGTTTATTAACTTTGTTCATCAGGCTTATTTGTCTGTTTTCAAAAAGAATTTATCATAAAAATTACCTTTGTTCCCTTTTATGTATATGCTATAATATTGGAAAATTATTGATTTTATACATGTCTTAATTATTTTATTATATATTTGTAACATATTAGCCTTATGTATCATTGAATGATTAAAAGTTTCAGTGGAATCAAATATGAAAATATGTTTTAGATATATTTGTATTGTTGTATTTTGTGTCTTATCTTTTGTAGAATTACATGCTGATTTGTTTGACGGAATGTTTAGTGTCCGTCATATAGACCGTGCTGATGGACTGAGTAGCGAAAGAGTTTTCTCTATAGTTGAGGACGGGGACAATGTGATGTGGATTTCTACAAGGAACGGTGTTGACAGATATAATGGTCATAGTGTTAAAAATTATTCCTTGTCAAGCAATTATTATTATGGTGACATGGCCGGTAGAATTATCAGGCTTTTCATTGATAAAAGATTGGGACTTCTGGCATATGATCATACTGGAAGAATATATAAATATCAACCTGATACAGATAGTTTTGAATTATATCTGTCTCTTATACACATCTGACGCTGCCGACGAA
>JAHLFB010000235.1 GCA_018884025.1 Candidatus Phocaeicola faecipullorum | reverse complement strand
TACACTCAGGTTTTTGTAATCGAAAGTAGTATAACTCAAACCGTAACCGAAAGGCCATTGAACAGAAATTACAGCATCATAATCGTATGCACCTTCCATCTTATCCATTTCCTCGCTTACACGATAATCGTATGTAGTAAGTTCGGCTTGGTTTCTTGGATATGTATATGGCATCTTTGCACTTGGGTTAGCATCACCGGCAAGGATATTTGCCAATGCATCCCCACCATAATTACCAGGCAACAAGATATTTATTACAGCGTCCGCCAAAGGTTCGATATCACTGATAATACGTGGACGACCGCCATTTATTACAAGAACCATAGGTTTGCCTGTCGTAGCAAGAGCTTTAACTAGGTTACGCTGGTTTTCCGAAATTGCAAGGTCAGACAGATTTCCCGGAGTCTCGCAATATGAATTCTCACCGATACATGCAATGATGACATCGACATTCTTAGCAGCAGTTACAGCCTTTTCTATTTCAGGAGCATTTTCTTCATAATATGCACCTTCGGCTACGTATGTAACTCCCTGTTCAAGAGTTACCATATCTGCACCGAACTTGTTGCTTACAGCTTCGTAAATAGTGTTGTACTTACCCGCAAAACGGTCGGCAAGATGTCCTTGCCACGTATAGCTCCATCCACCGTTAAGGCATCTCATGGAATTTGCATTAGGACCTGTTACAAGAATTTTCTTACCTTTTGCCAATGGTAATATGTTGTTCTTGTTTTTCAACAATACTTCCGATTCTTCGGCTGCTCTAAGTGCGATTGCGGCATGTTCCTTGCTGCCGAACTTAGGATAATCCTTATAGTCGGTATTAGGTTTTTCAAAAAGTCCCAAACGGTATTTCAGACGAAGGATACGGCGTACGGCATCATCAATACGGCTCATCGGCACTCTGCCCTCTTCTACCAATTCCTTCAACAGTGTACAGAAATCAAGGTCGTACGGCTCCATAGCCATATCGATACCGGCATTGATGGCAATTTCTATTGCTTCCTTTTTATTGACCGCAATCCTTTCACGGGTATATAGGTTATTGATATCCGCCCAGTCGGTAATCAACATTCCGTCCCATTCCAAATCTTCTTTCAACCATTCTGTGAGCAACTGCCTGTTTGCATGCACAGGGACACCGTTGATTGAAGCACTGTTCACCATTATTGTCAAAGCACCGGTTTCTACGCAAGCCTTAAACGGAGCAAAGCACTTCTCTCTCAAATCAGATTCTGATATATAAGCCGGAGTACGGTCTTTACCTGTACGCGACATGCTGTAACCGAGGTAGTGCTTCACAGAAGCTGCCACACGGTCTTTGGAAACATGGTTAGGGTCATCTCCCTGGAAACCGCGAACAGCTTCGCTACCCATTATGGCATTAACAAGACAATCCTCACCATAGTTTTCCCAAACGCGCGACCAGCGTGGGTCTCTTGCCATATCCACCGTTGGTGAATAAGTCCAAGGACAGTTGCTTGCACGCGTTTCGTAGGCAGTAACAACAGCCGACTCGTATGTAAGTTCAGGATTAAAAGATGCGCCAAGATTTATATTCTGTGGGAAAAGTGTTCCGCCGAGAGTATAAGTCGTACCATGATTCTGGTCAAGACCATAAATACAAGGAATACCTATCTCCTTCATTGATACTTCCTGGATATAACCGATGATTTCTTTCCATTTCTCACGGCTCTGTGCAACAGGTCCGGGAGCATTCAATACAGAACCTACCTTGTACTTCCCGATTGCATTTTTTACTTTTTCCTTATCCAGTTTGAACTCACCGTCCACCACATTGCCAAGGACGTCGACAGAAAGTTCCGTCATCTGTCCGACCTTTTCGTCCAAAGTCATTCGTGACAATGTAGCCTCAACCTTTTTCTCAATATTTGCATCTTTCGTCAAACCTACAGGAGTTGCCGCCTGAACGAGGCAGGCAGCATTTCCTATTATGGACGAAACTAAAAGTAATCTTTTAAAATTCATATTTATCAATTATGTTTCTTGGTAAATAAATTATTGTTCATAAGTTACACGGTCAACATAATATCCATGACCGACACAAATTAATCCAAACTGAGTATTTAGCAGGTTCACAATATCCTCTGTCAAAATAATTTCAGTTACTCCATCCTCACTAAAAACAAACTCTGGAGACAGTTCTTTCCAATAGGCTGTTTTTATTCCTATTTGATGATATTCATCATCTGGATTAACTGAGTAATATACTTTTATTCTATTACCTATAGATAAGTTCTGAGTCTTATCTTTTACTTCACCAAATTCTTTTGCAGATTCAGATGCTCCAGGCTCCCAAGAAACATAATAATGTCCATCATATAATTCAGTACCTGAACTTATTAAAACAGAGGTTTCCTCAACAAATCCATTATCAGTTTTAAATTTCACTTTTCTACCATCTTGACACAAAGCATGCATGCTGTATTTACCACCAGTTAACGACGGACAAGTGAAAGTTAAACTCTCATCTGTTTTAGATTTAATACTAACTTCATCATTGTTTATAAATATAGATTTAATCAAGCTAATATTTTTTCCTTCAAATTCATAATCATCACCACCCCTCAACAATTTGGCAAATGAAATAACGTTTGCAGCTCCATCAATTGTTACCATAGTTGACTCAACCATAGCTTCTTCAACATAGAATTTTACATTTTCCCCTGATTTTGTCTTTCCGGATATTGTATATTCACCATCAGGTATAGATGGGGATGTAAATGTCAAAGAACTGGGATTCTGTTTTTCAAATGACTCAATAACAACATCACCAATAATCAAGGATGCTATCTGATCCATATTTATACCAGTATATGTCCAAGGGCTACCAGGTTTTCTATTATCATCCAAACCAGATTTTACCAATGTCATCTGCGTAACTTCTATTGTATTTGCTCCAAATTCATTACCTTCCGCATCTATCAGCGTAACACGATAAGTTCCGGCCGCAATATTGTCAGGAAGTGAAAAAGAAACTGATGTACTTGATGAAGTAATATCAGATTCAGGTATTTCTATTACAGAACTTTCCGAATCACTCTTGCTCTCCGCCACATTGATTCGTTGCAGTGTTATTTTCTTTACCTTGTCAAGGTTGGTTCCACTGATAGTGGCATACCCGCCTGCAGACACCAAACGTTCAGAAACTTTTTCTTCACTTTGAGGGTCCTCTCCCAATGGCTTTATTTTTATCAGAGTTTCACGGCTCGTAGATTTACCTGAAGGAGTTGAAACCACTACTTTAAGATTATATATACCTGTATTAAGATTCATTTCAAGTGTTTTCTCCGTTCCCACTTCTATACCATCCAAGTACCATACAACAGATGTATAGTCTGCCGGTGTTGTAGTGACAGTTATTGATAACAATTTATCCCTGTCAAGTTCCATAAAAGTTTTCATATTCCCATTATTGTCCAATTCCGGGAAAGTAGGCGCAATTATACGTGGCTCGTCATCTGCGGTCGCAGTAGAGAAAGGTTCTTCCTCATTGCATGCAGTAAAAGACATACCTGCACCTATCAATGCCAATAATATCCAATATATCTTTTTCATATATATACGAATTTAAAATGTTTAATATAACAGATTTTTATTCTTTATCCCACCATACAGGTATGTTCCAGCTGTTTGTTCCACCCATACGATCCAAAGCTTCCTTATAACCCTCTTTATTGTATGAAGATTCAAGTATAGGATAACATAGACGCACTGGAATGTCGTATCCACCTGTAAGTTTGTCGGCAGCATAACCATATTCAGCCGGAGATTTCAGCTTCGGATATCCCGAGCGGCGAACATTTGCCCAACATTCTGAAGGATTATGGAAATGTAAAATCCATGCCTGTGTATTGATAGCTTCTTTCTTACCTTCGTCACTAAGAGCTGATATAGAATGATTAGCAATATAATCGTTTATAGCCTGATTGTCAATTTCACAATCATAGTTATCAACCAGGAATGCCATTGAAGCTTTAACTCCATTTTCGTAATGCTGTTCAACCGTTGCGTCACCTACATTCCATCCTTTCAACTTGGCCTCAGCCAACAGGAATTCAACTTCTGCATAAGTCATTACGACACCTGGATTGTCTGATTTCAGAAAATTTTGAGCCAATTTCGGACGGGTTGGATCCTGCAACCATGGATTAGAATAATTTGCATTATCCGGATACCTGTTCTTTAAGCTTTCGATAATTGAACTCCAATATCCATCGTCAGGCCATGGCTCATACCAGAATTCGCCAGGCTGACATGGATCGAAAGTGGCATTTGAGGATAACATTTCATCAGTCAGGTCAATACGGTTATCAGGTTTTGACTGAGTCAGGCCTTTGTCGAAATAGCAACGTGACAGGACAAAAGTACGTGGGTCATTATTATTATTCAATTCATCGAACAAAGTTGAGCAGATGTAGGTCTGGTTGTTGGCGGGATCGTTACCAAAGAACAGTTGTGACAAAGCATTGCGTCTGTAGTCGGTATAAGCTTCCTGGCCAAAGTTGAACGTAAGATTCATATATTCTATCAACGCATCGTCATCTGCACTTGTCATAAAGCCAGCCGGATCGGTATATGCTTTTTCAAACTCTTCCTTTGCCTTATCTGGTGCCACATTTGATATACGCATAGCATAACGCATTCTCAATGAATTGCCGAGCTTTTTCCATTTATATACATCACCGTTGAATATGACATCTCCCGTAATTTCGTCTTTAAATTCATCCAAAGCCGCTACGGCGTTTGTCAGTTCAGTGAAGAAGCTGTTATATATTTCTTCCTGTGTGTCATAACGAGGGCTTGTAATACCGCTAATCCAGCCTTTCGCAGCTTCCGAGTATGGTGCGTCGCCGTATGTATCTGTTATGATAGACATCAGATATACCTTATAGATTATCGCGGCGGAATGTATGTTAACGAGGTTTTCATCACCTTTTGTCTGTGTCTCCACATCTACCAGATTCTTTATGCCGGCAGTATATAGATTTGTCCAGAAACGGTTCATCTCGTTATTGTCAACCTTATGCTGACCTCCGTAATTGGTCGTATTCCAGCATCCCATAAGTTGCTGTGTGAATGCGTATATATAGCTTCTATATATTTCAATCATTCCAAGGTCACCGTATGTCTGGAGTTCGGCCAAGGTCAACTGTGAGTTGGGGTCAATTTTCTCAGCTTTCGACGGATCGGTATTCATGTCGTCCATGTACTCATCGCTGCAAGCTGTAAAAGCAAGTGCAAGTGTCATGCACATTGCTGTTATTATATATGATTTGTAACGTTTCATTGTGTATTTCTTTTTGATTTACGATTAATTAGAATTTCACGTTTACATTGAATCCGTAGCTTTTGCGTGATGGCAAAGAACCGTATTCCATACCCATACCTGTAGTATTGTTATAGTTTGAATCAGGGTCGATATTAGGAATATTTTTCCAAACAATAAACGGATTACGTGCTACGAAAGACACTGTCAATCCCTGAACCTTATTCTTCAACCATGATTTAGGTAATGAATAGCTCAATGTGATTTCACGGCATTTGATATATGAGTTGTCATAAACGAACATTGACGGAGCGTAACGGCTGATATTCATCCAGTAATCTTCCGGATTTACATAAATATCATTAGGGCGGTATGTTCCGTCTCCATTGTCTATTACACCAGGGGCAATAAATCCGCCTGTCGGCTTCCAGTTTGCCTCGCTTATACCAAGAGCCTTACGCTGTTCCTCTGATTTATACCATTCTTCACGTCCTTCCAATGTTTCCAAAGCTTTACCTGACTCGTATGCGGCACGGGCAGACATTGAATACAAATCGGCACCAACCTTTATGTCGAACACAGCGGCAAGGGAAATATTCTTGTATGTGAAGTTTGTCACGACACCACCTGTCCAGTCCCATGAAGCGTTACCCAATATATGATTGCTATTGTCGTATTGCGGCAGACCTGTACTTGGATCAATCAAAATATCACCGTTCTCATTGCGTTTGAAGTCAGGACCGATGATTGAGCCGAAATTCTCTCCTACTACGGCTGCAATCTGGACATCCTGCCATGTAGCCTTTTCCAATTCGAACAAATCGATACCGTCAACCAATTCCTTTACCTTGTTATTGTTCTTGGAGAAATTGATGTTCAAATCCCAAGAGAAGTCTTTAGTCTGTACCGGACGTGTATTCAATGCTATTTCAATACCGTTGTTCTGAATCTCACCGGCGTTAATCAAACGGTAAGTATAACCGGAGGTCCATGAACTTGCCATAGCCATAATCTGGTTCCTACTTGTCTGGTTATAATATGTGAAATCCAATCCGATACGGTTATTCAGGAATTTCAACTCCAGACCCATTTCATAAGAGTTTGTCCTTGTAGGCTTAAGATCCGGATTAGGAATCGTAGTGTTGCTTATAGAAGATATAGAGTATCCCGGATAAGTGAATCTTGATTTTGTATATACCAATCCCAACTGGTATGGGTCGGTATCACTACCAACCTGTGCCCATGACACACGGAGTTTTCCGTATGGGAGCAGATTGTGGTTCTTAATTAATTCGGAGAACACGAAACTACCTGAAAATGAAGGATAGATATAAGTGTTGTTGCTCAATGGCAATGTTGAAGAACGGTCGCCGCGTAATGTGGCGTCAAGATACACCAGATGTTTCCAACCTACATTGACAGCACCGTAAATAGAGTTTATCTGTTTTCTGTAGAAGTTCTGTTCAACACTTGTCTCATTGAAACTCATCAACGCCACGACATCACGCACTTTCATATCTTGGGCCGTATTGATAGTTGTTTCATTGTTCACTTTATAAAGGTTGGCTCCCAAAGTAGCGTTGAAATCGAAATCTCCCCAAGTGTTGTTATACAAAGCCAACATCTCAAAGTTATACATACGGTTTCTGAAATTGCTTATCTGTAATCTGCCGGCTTCAAAACCGGGAGTTGTAGGAGCCTTGAAATCCTCAAATTTGAACCAGTTGAATTCAGCACCCACCGTACCTTGAAGCTTGAAATGGTCTGTTACATTCCAGATGGCCTTTCCGTTAAAACGGAACTGGTCTTTATCCGATTGGTTTGAGTTCTTGTAAACATCCCAGTAAGGATTTACGTTGTACGGGTCCAAACCATTCCAGTTAGAATATTCACCGTTTGTATCCTGGTATGTTTTCAACCATTCCTGATCGTAGGTAGTTGCAAGTGTCATAAGGTTTTTACCAACGTTGCCTTTGCTGTCGCCAAGTGCAGGACGGTTCTTAACCGATTCGCGCGTATAATTTGTACTGAAATCCAAATCAACTTTTCCCATACTCGTATTGGCACGCAAATTGAATATATTACGACTCATATTCGTATTTGGCACGATATCCTTGTTGCGCATATCAGTATATGTGAAACGCACACCTGACTTTCCGTGACTTGAGCTTAAAGTCAATGTATTTGTTGCAGTCAAACCTGTACGGAAGAACCCTGATACATTATCAGGAATTATCAAATACGGACGCGATACGCCATCAAAATAATCAAGCATATTTGAGCCATCGGCTTTTGGTCCCCAACTCTTGTTTGTATTGGCAACAGCATTTATACTGTAAGTACCATCGCTACCCATACCATATACCTGCTGAACCTCATTCCATTTAGCCAGCTGTGTTTCAAAAGTCATCGTTCCATTATATTCTACACTGAGGCGTTCGCCATCCTTACCACTTGCTTTCTTTGTAGTGATAAGAATAACTCCATGACTGGCACGGCTACCATACAATGCTGAAGCTGCAGGGCCTTTAAGGACTGACATATTCTCTATATCATCAGGGTTAATACTTGAAATTCCGTCACCCAAGTCATATCCTCCTTCTGTACCTGCACTACCATAGTTGGTATTATCCAAAGGTACACCATCGATTACATATAAAGGCTGGTTGTTTCCTGTCATTTCCGTGTTACCACGCAAGAGTACACGAGTAGAGCCGGAAGGTCCACCCGCTGTCTGGCTGACTACCAAACCTGGTACACGACCCGCCATTGAATTTATCACATTAGTCTCCTTAGCTTTTGTCAAAGCCTCTCCCTTTACCTCATCAACACCATAACCAAGGGCTTTACGTTCACGCTTGATACCCAATGCAGTAACAACGACTTCACTCAGTACCTTACTGTCTTCCTCAAGGGTTATGTCCAACGGCGAATTACCAACTTTAACTTCCTTTGTCTTATAACCGACATAACTGATAACCAATGTCGCTCCGGGCTGTACGTTCAGGACAAAGTTTCCATCCATATCGGTAATAGTTCCGTTAGTAGTACCTTTTTCAACAATAGAAGCACCTATAATAACTCCCATCGCATCTTTTACATTACCTGATACCTGTCGGCTTTGTTGCATTACTGAAAGATTCGCTTCAGCAACTCCAGCATACAATTGCGGCATTCCTCCCAAAAGTGAAAGGGACAATGTACCGCAATACAATGTGTACTTGTAGTTTAATCTTTTCATAAGTTTTTAAGTAATAGTATTAAGATTAATTATATATTTTGACCCAGTCAACAAACATCTGGGCACTTTCTCTATCCTTCAAAGCTGTAATTTGTGCAGGGTCTGTAATACCAGGGAAATCACCACCTACCGCCAAATTGAATATGATATAGAATTTATCATTGAAATATTCAAACTGCTCACTACCGGCTCCAATATAGAACTTCTTAATCAAGATATCATCCACCCTTACAATCAGTTCATTCTCGTTCCACTCTAAGGAATATATGTGATATTTGCCATCCTGAAGACTGTTTTCCACATTCATAGTCTGAAAAATCTGCTTATGGCCTTCTACATCAGGACCATAATGTATAGCTGTATTTATATATGTTTCCGATGTATTTGTAGCTATACCTTCTTTTTCTCCCATTTCCATTATATCTATTTCGCCACAGGCAGGCCATTCTTTGTCGTTGTCGCCCATCATCCAAAATGCAGGCCATAATCCGTCAGCTGTTTTAGGGAGTTTTATACTTGCTTCTACTTTACCATATTGAAAACTTTTTTTGCCTTTGCTGTTTATACGGCCTGAATAAAAATCATTACCTACCCTCTTGGCCGTCAAAATAAGAACTGTCTTGTCACCGTCCATACCTGTACTAACACTTTCTTCTGTATATTTCTGAAGTTCATTGTTTACCCAACCGGCCCCATGAGCTTCTTTTGTCCAGACTGAATTATCAAACTCATTGAAATCCTCAGTAAATACCAAATTCCATTGTTTTGAGGGTTCTTCTTCGTCGGAAGAGTCATCTTTATCAGGTTCTTCATCATCCTGTCCTTCATTATCATCCTTGATTTCTTCTTCCGGATTATCCGGTTTTACCGGTTCATTGTTCGTAGAACACGATTGCAGACTTACTCCAAAAAAGAGTAATAGAAATAAAAATACTGTTTTCATTATTGATAGTTTTGGGGTTAAACATATGTTTTCAATTCTCAATTCATAGTTAACAAAAGCATTTATACAATACATTCTGCTCTCTCTAAATCGAAGGCAAAATTGGGTAAAATCATGTTTCTAATGGTTTGAATGCTGACAGAAAAGGGTTGATAGCTATCATTTTTAGTTTTAAACCGCCAAAACATACTATAAAACAGGTATAAACAGTAATATAAGAAATAATAAAATAAACAAGACGGACTGCCAAGTCTTCCAAAATCCTATTATAAGAATTTGTTAACCTGTCAGTCCGTCACACACAAAATATAATCTAGGCTAATCTGCTACTAGCTCTGTTCAAAAAACTTACTGGGCTGTATGCCAAAATGCTTTTTAAATAATATACTGAAATATTTAGTATTGACAAATCCTGTTTCCGCAGCCACATCCACCACTGATTTTCCTTGTTTCAAAAGTTCAGCCGCACGCTGGAGACGAATTAAACGTATAAAATCCTGAGGGGCTTTACCTGTAAGTGATTTCAAGCGATTATAAAAAAGTGTTCGGCTCATTGCCATTTCCTGACACAGATGATTTATACTAAATTCCATATCATCAAGATTATCAATGACAAGCTGTGTAGCATGCTTGATAAAATTTAAATCATCTTCAGATACTGACAATGCCATATGCTCCGAATTAGCATCATCTGCGCATTGTAACTCTCCTTTACTATTCGACGCATCAGTTTTACCTTCCTCTGTTTTTTCAATTTGTGTTGCAATATTTCTCAATACATATTCACGCAAATGATTTCTGGTTTCGAGCATACTGTGAACCTTCAGTCTCAGGATTTCTGCACTAAAAGGTTTTGGTATATAATCATCTGCCCCACTCCTCAGCCCTTCGACCATAGCGTCATGAGTAACCTTAGCAGTAAGCAATATAAAAGGAATACCCGACGTCTGAGGATTTTCCTTTACAATACGACAAAGTTCGTCTCCCTGGATTCCAGGCATCATAACATCAGACAATATAAGATCAGGATATTCTTCTGACAAACACTCTAAAGCCTTCCTGCCATCTGGAACATCTATTACGCGATACTCATGCTCAAAAATCTTTCTTAAATAACAACGTAGTTCATCATTATCCTCAACTATAAGCAATGTATTTGACAGTTCATTAAGATTATCCCCATCATGTCTGCCGTATTCAATTACACTTTTATTATCCTCTATCGGTGAAATCTCTTTTTTCACGATTTCATAATTAGATATTTTTGAAGATGAGGATACACACTCAGACTTTCGCAATGTAACATAAAACGTACTACCCTTATTTACCTCTGATTTATAAGATATTTTTCCATGCATCATATTCACCAGACGTTGAACTTTCAACAATCCAAATCCTGTGCCAGGCTCGTTAGTCTGTCTTGCATTTACTGCACGATAAACATTTCTGAACAGTTGTCTGCCAGCATCTTCCGGAATACCAATTCCCGTGTCCTTAACCTCTATAACTATATTTCTCTTGTCAAACGAAAGTGACACACTTATTGTACCATTAGGCAAAGTATATTTACAAGCATTGGAAATAAGATTATCAAGCAACATTTCCATGAGTTGTTCATCAGCCATTGCAAATACATCATTTTCCGGCAAATACATCTTTATACGCAAACGCTTCTTATCGCAAAATGACTGAAAGCTAACACATTCCTTAACCAACAAATCATTTACATTTACAGGCTTTAAGACTACAGATTTCCTATCAGAATCTATTTTTTCAAACTCAAGCAGTTGAGTTACAAGTGTATGCAATTTATGCGTATTATAACGAGCTGTTTCAAGCAAATAACAAACTTCATCTGAAAGGCCATTTATCTTGCTTAAATCTTCCAATGGGGCCATTATCAGAGTCACAGGAGTCCGTATATCATGTGCAGTTTCGACAAAAAACCTAATTTTGTCTTCATTATGCCTTTTCTGCAACTGGTTACTTTTATACCTAAGTATAAAATAAAAAATTCCAAACACAAAAGACACATATATTATCCATGAATACCAAGAATTCCACCAAGGCTGTGCAATATCGATTAAAAGAGATTCTTCAGAAATAATCTCCCCGTTACTTTTTCTCAGATTCCTGACTTTCAGAGTGTATAATCCAGGTGAAACATTTATATACCTTACTGTTCCATTGGAAGATATGGCATTCCACGATTTTTCATAACCTTCGAGAATATATTGATATGAAATATCATGCTGAAAACAATAGTTTATAGACTCAAAATTGACCGAAAAAGAATTATAACTGTAATCGAGATCCACTTTTTTCCCCATAAGCATAGAATAAATTGCCGGACGCAACCGTTTTTCTTTATCGGGAGATATATATTCCAGTTTAAAGTCTGTTATCCTGACAGGCGCGTCATATTCCTCATTAGCCATAGCGTCAGGAGTTACAAATACAGCCCCTCTAGTACTTCCATAAGCAAACCTACCATCAGACAGACTTATACATGCTGATTTATTATATGTTTTATCTGTATCGTGAATATAATTCAGATTTGATACTTTAAAGCCATTTACAACGGCTAGTCCATTGCCTGTACTCGCCCAAACCCTTCCTTTTCCATCCCTTTGTAAACTATATATATCGTCGGACAACATTCCTTCTTTTTTGGTTAGCGTCTTTACATTACCAGAATTAATGTCATACAGATTCAATCCTCCTCCTTCAGTACCAAGCCATACAGTTCCATCATCATTAAATAACATTGAAACTATATATGCACTTACATTCATATTATTAAAATCACGTGTTGTAGCGTAACGGTGTATATTAGAAGTATTTTTCTCCACAATACAGAAGCCATTAACAGTGGCAACAGCCATTCTAGCGGAATCCACCTCTTCTATGGAATGAACCCAGTTTACATCAAATTCACGTTTGAGTCTTCCATGCTTATCCGCAACCATTAAATTCCCGTCAAGACCTCCTATCCACAAATCTCCATCAGCATCTTCCTTAACAGAAAAAATATAATTAGTAGTCAGTTCTCCATGTTTTTGAGTTAAATGTTTTTTTACTCTACCCATTTTATCAACCAGATATAATCCATCTCCATATGTACCTGCCCATATATCTCCTCCATCGGATTTGCACAAATCAACTATAACGGTAGATCTCAGCACATGTTTCCAGCTATAATCAGATTTTCTTCTTATACTTATTCCATCATCAGTGGCGAACCACAAATCTTTATTGGAATTCTCTTCTATATCATTCACATTATTGTTTACCAACGACTGCTGATTTCCTCTTTCATGTGTCAGCACGGTAACAGGATACTTCAGGGCAATAGCCACTGATACACCACCTGTATAACTTCCAATCCATATATTATCCTGAAAGTCTTTAGTGACAGCATAAACACCGTTACCACGCAAGAATAACTCCCCACTGTCCTCAGAATTAATAAACAACTGAACCTTTCCCGTATTTTTTTCTACAAAATATACACCACCTCCGTCTATACCAACAAGTATTCTATCAGTATCATAAGGAGTAATAGCACGAATAGGATTAAGAAAAGACGAATGCCGGCTGTCTATGTGATATAAAGAACTAGTCGATAGGTTAAAACTCCACAATCCGCTATTAAAAGTACCAATCCACAATTTTTTATCAGAACTATCACAGAAAAGGGTTTGCACTTTTCTATTTTTCAGAAATTGACTCACACATGTATTGTTCTTGCAAGATAATTGAAAGACACCATTAGATGTTCCGACAAACAAAGAATCTCCAACACATGCCATGTCATTAATATATTCGTTTTTAATTATACATCTGACCTCATTGCTTTCATTCTTGCTGTACAATCCATTACTTAATCCCAACCAAAGCGTTCCATTTTTATCCAATAAAATCTTATTAAGGATAATTTCACCATCAACATAATCTCCCAA
>JAHLFB010000234.1 GCA_018884025.1 Candidatus Phocaeicola faecipullorum | reverse complement strand
GATTTACTGGGGGGCACGTCAGATAATGCTTCAGCTTGACAATCTTATACCGGGTGACATTATATATTATGAGATAGACAAGAAAGGTTTTACATACGCACTTTTGGGAGCAGGTGATGAAGACGATTCACGTTTCATACCACCTATGCGTGGCCAGTTTTATGATATTGTTCCTTTCTGGGTTTACGAACCGACAATAAGAAAAGTTTATAGAGTGGGAATGCCTATGGAAAAAGAACTTCAGTTTCAGTTCTATCAGGGCGAATGTTCCTCATCAATGCGTTATGAAGATGACAGGAAGGTATATACATTTGCGATTAACGACGTAATGCCTTTCGATAAGGAACCTAATATGGTTGACCTTTTTGATGCTGCCCCGAAACTAATGATGTCAACTACTCCGGATTGGATGGAAAAATCGCGTTGGTTTAATAAGGTAAATGAGGATTACGGCAGTTTCAATGCCATACCTGAAGCGCAGAAAAAAGTTGATGAGCTGATAAAAGGCAAGAAAACTGAGATGGAGAAAATAGCTGTTCTCACACACTGGGTAGCTGACAATATCCGTTATGCCGGAATTACAATGGGAAAAGGTGAAGGCTTCACCCTGCATAACCTGAAAATGAACTATACAGACCGTTGTGGCGTATGTAAGGATATAGCAGGAACATTGGTGGCATTCCTTCGTATGGCAGGTTTCGATGCATATCCGGCAATGACAATGGCTGGTAGTAGGGTAGAAAGCATACCGGCCGACCATTTCAATCATTGTGTGGCTGTAGTGAAATTAAGCAACGGTACCCTTATGCCTCTGGATCCAACGTGGGTTCCTTTCTGTCGCGAATTGTGGAGCAGTGCCGAACAGCAGCAGAACTATCTGCCTGGTGTTTCTGAAGGTTCCGACCTTTGTGTTACTCCTGTTTCCGCACCGGAAAACCATTATGTACGTATTATAGCTGATAATCGCCTTAAAGCTGACGGAACTTTGGTTGGAAAATTCACAATATCAGCCGAAGGACAGAGCGACAGCAATATACGCCGGATATTTACAACAGGTTTCCAGAGCGAATGGCGAAATACAATGGAAAAACAATTGCTTAATGTTTCTCCAAAGGCAGTCATGAAAAGTGTGGACTACGGACGTTCTCCAAGAGATTATCAGAAAGCACCAATAAGTATTACATTTACTTATGAGATTCCTGAATATGCTATGACAGGCGATGGTGAAATGATTTTCAAACCATTCGTAATGAATAATCTTTATACCCAGGTGTTGTCTTTCCTTCGTATCAATACAGACTTGAAGGACCGAAAGTATGGATTTAAGGATTCTTGTTCACGTCTTGTAGAGGTTGAGGAAAATCTGTCTTTGCCTTCAGGATATAATATGCTTGGTGAAGAAAAGAAGATAAGTATTGATGGAGAGGCTGCCGATTTTGTTGGAATACTTAAACAGACAGGCAGTAAGATTCTTCTTGATACAAGGCTTTCTCTTTATAAAAGGGTTTATTCTGCTGACGATTGGGATGATTTCCGCAATTCAGTTAATGCTTATAAATCTTTTGGTGAGTATATCGTAGTTAGAAAATAAATAAAGTGTTAGATTATGAAAACCATAAAACAATATATATGCCTGTTATTTTTGCTTTTGATAGTTGTAACTCCCGCATATTCTGCTTTTGAGGCAAGTTTCAGAAAATTATATAAGACATATACTCTCAATGAGGACGGAAGTATGGAGGAAAGGGTTTATAAGGAACTGAAGATTTTCACACATGCGGCGATGAACAGCAAATATGGAGAAACTTTCATTGTTTATAATCCGGAATTTCAGGAGCTTAAGATAAACGAATCTTATACTATACAGAAAGATGGGAATAAGGTGGTAACTCCAGCTAACGCTTTTGTGGAAGTGTTGCCTTCTTTTGCGGCCGATGCCCCTGCGTATAATAATCTGAAGGAGATGGTAGTGGTTCATACCGGACTTGAGC
This sequence comes from Candidatus Phocaeicola faecipullorum, assembly GCA_018884025.1. Lineage (GTDB taxonomy): Bacteria > Bacteroidota > Bacteroidia > Bacteroidales > Bacteroidaceae > Phocaeicola > Phocaeicola faecipullorum. Next base: position 2,931 of record JAHLFB010000234.1, on the reverse strand, counting down.
TTGGAGCGACTATCGTGCTTGACTATTCCATCAAGACTAAAGCTACGATGTGCGGTGAACTGGATGTATTTACCATGATAAAGGAACTCTCTCCTATAGAGGACTTCAGACTGACTGTAAATGTTCCGGAATCGAAGAAACTCAATTATGAACTGCTCAATTCTTCTGCAAAGCCGGTTGTAGAAGTAGGTAATGGAGTAAGAACCATATCTTACAATCTTAAGAATGTAAAGCCACGCCCATACTCTTATCCAGTGTATAGCGCTTCCGTTGGTATTGTGCAGCAAGTGGCAAGTGGAATGATGCCTGCCTTTACTGCTTCAACATACGAAAGCAATGCTGCAGCTCTTGAAGTATTAAAGAAACAGTTTGTGGTAGGGAATGGCAAAGTTATAGAAAACAAAATTCTTGAAATTAAGAAAGAAACAGGTGATGATAAAAATAAACTCCGTATGGCTATAAATAAGTTTATGACATATTTGTATAGTGTGAAAGGTCAGTGCGGAGTTTCATTAAGTCAAGCGGGATACAGAGTGCGTCCGGCTTCGGAAGTTCTTCTTTCTATGTATGGTACAAGAGCAGATTTGGCAAACCTTGATAATGTACTGCATAGGGCTGCAGGTCTTGAAGCGGAGATTAAGATAGCTTCGGTTAAGGCTTCCGATATGAACAGTGTAGGATTAAGTGGAATCGTAGCTGTTCTTTCGGATAGTGAGATGAATACATACGCTAACGGATGGTATGCAGATGTTCAGGATTTCATGTCGGTAACAGATTTAAATGGAGATAAATCAACATTAGGAATAGACAAGCCTGAAAAGCCTACCAAGAATATCAAGACTATTGAGGTGAATAAAGATAACAGTAAAGAATTGTCTGGCGGATATATTGCAGTAACTATCCCTGATACTCATATAGCTGGAACTCTTTATCTTTATTCGGCTAATACGTCAATATCAGAGAATATTATACTGCCTCATGAGTTGCACTGCATAATGCAATATAATGTAAAGCTTCCGGAAGGTAAAAAGTGGATTGAAAAAAGAAATCTGAAAGTTTCGAATGAAGTGGGAGAGGTGAGTATTGAATATGAACTTTCAGGTGATGAAGTGAAAGTTATATATACATACAATATTGACGAACAACTCATTACAAAGAATAATTACCGCCAGTTCTATTCTCTGATGAGCGAATGTAAGGATATGAATAATTACACGTTGATATTCAGATAGATATATCTTATAAGTAATATAGAAATCATAGAATATGACAATGTATAGCTAGGTCATTGTGCATTCATTGGCCTAGCATTATAACCGAATAGTTGTCTTTTCTTCAATATTAATAATATGTTACTTATTTCTTAGTGTAATGGTATCTCATAGAGAATATATAAACCTCTATTATATCATCATGTACAGAGTAAACGATTCTATGCTCTGCATTGATTCTTCTTGACCATTTCCCTGCAAGTTCATATTTAAGCGGTTCCGGTTTTCCTATTCCCGTATAAGGATGCGGAGCAATATCTTCCAATAAGTTTTTTATTTTATTCAATATTGCTTTGTTTCCGCTTTGGATAAAGTATAGATATTCTTTTATATCCTGTTCCGATAATGCTATTCTGTATATGCTACACGTTTTAAGAAATCATCTATCCTTTCACCTTCATTTTGGGATATGGAATTTCCGTTTTTAATATCTTCTTCGCCTTTATGTATTGCTTCCATTGTGTCGGGTGACGACATGATGTGTTCTGTTTCTTTTAGAGAATTGTATTCATCCAAAGAAATCATTACTACTCCTTTGCCTTTTCCACGCTTGATGATTACCGTATCATAATCATCAATGACAGCGTCAATGTAGCTTTTCAAGTTGGCTCTTAAATCTGTGTAACTGACTGTTCTCATAAATCCTCTTTTGTTATATTGCTAAGATGTGTACTTCTTTTCTAACTAACATACCGGCGAACTGAACAATTGTTTATAAATCAAACTTATAGTGACAACAGACAAACTCCGTGTTAATAAATAAAAGAACTAATTATAAAAATGGGCTGCATTATGGTCAAACTCCTAATGCAATTCCGTTTGTAAGAGAAATCTATGTCTGGATTAAGACCGTATTCTGATTTGAGTGTTGATAAAGTATAAATTACCGTCAATACCATAAAGCACATTGTTGGGAACTACATCAAACACTTCATATTCTGAATTATGATATCCGTCGTAATAGTCCATTTCAAAGCCTAATGCTTCCATATATGTAGCAATTTCATCTTCTGTAGCTTCTCGCTCAGCCAAAATGTAAGGTTGTATAAGAACTGCACAGAACTCTTTTTTACCATTATAGGCGAAACCTATCATCTGATAAGGTACGTTACCAAATAACTTGTTGTGTGCATTTATGCGGATGAAGAAATTCTCCAAATCATCACCCGCGTATTCAAAATTATTCAGCTTAATAACGATATTATCTTTGTTTCCTGTATAGACCTCGTTTTCTCCACCTTTGCTAAGAAATTCAACATTTAAGTTAGAAAGAGAAACCCATAAATTGTTGGAATTGGCAAAGTCTATCAACTCTTTTGTTTGCCCTCTCTTATAGCTCTCTGTTGGTTCAAGCGTTCCTGTTGTCTCCTTTTTTCTTCTAACGATATAGGATGCTTGCTCCAGAATGCTATTGATTGGCGAGTTCGTTCTATCCATTCTTTGTGAAATTCATTTATATATTCCATAAATCTTATGTTTATGAGTTCAAAACAAAGATAGTTATTCTTTTTTTAACTTTCATGTTTCTGTACAACATTTTATTTCTTGGGGTTTATAATCTGGATATATTCTTAAAATGTAGTAATCTATATAAAAGAAAAACAGCATAAGAGTTTTTGGCTCAAATGCTGTTCTATCTTTATCTAAATTACTTATTAAT
>JAHLFB010000233.1 GCA_018884025.1 Candidatus Phocaeicola faecipullorum | reverse complement strand
ATATTACAAAGATATGTATTAACTCGATTTTATATACATTATAATATTATTCTATGAAATTCAAAATATAATATTTTAAGAAAGTAACCAATGATATAAACTTATAAAATGGCATTATATTATTACAAGAGCGATTTATCTAAAATAAGTGTTTAATTCACTCAGAAAAAAAATACTAAAATATTACTTAAAAATCCACATAATAGAATTAGAATAAACAAAACCATAATGCAGATTATTAAATCTAAAAATCTTTGAATTCTAATGTGACTTTATGTATTTTTCTTTACAATAAAAATAAGAATGTAACTTGCATAAAATGCAAAAAGTATTTAGCAAAAAGTATAAAAATGACACTTAATTTGAACATAAATAAAGTTATTATACAAATGACCGTATATAATTATTATTCATGTAATAGTGTGGATATTGTATTATAAAACATAAAAACAGACATGAGTATAGTTCCATTTATGTCATTTCGTAAAAAAGTGAGATTTTCTTTAATAAATTTATTGCTTTTAATAAAATTATAAATACATTTGTGATAAACAATAAAAATTAACCAAGGCGATATGTGCGGCCTTAACTGCACTAAACTTTAAAAACAATTTATACTATGAGACTTAAATTCTTTTTCTCAATGCTGGCAGCAGCTGCCATTGCTTTGACTGGATGTAACAAAGACCAAACCGAATTGGAAATCAATTATGGAAAGAGTGCCATTGTTAAAGGCAAAGTTATTCTAAATGATGGAACATCAACAACAAAAGCCGGAGCGAACATAAAAGTTTATGCACAAATTAAATATGCAGATCTAGTAACCACGAATACGACATTAGAAGGTACAAAGACTTTTGAAACAATAACTGATACTGAAGGAAAATACCAGTTCGAACTACCAGTAAAGGATAATGGAACAGATATATCTATCTATACAGAAACTGTTGAAGTAGAAAATGGATATTATGCATCCAAAACAGGAAATGCCAACAACTGTAAACCTAATATTATATCTTACGTAACAGATATTACTCTTTCGTTAACAAAAACAACTACAAATAGCGGTAGTAGCACAGGTGATATCTAATCTATATTATAAATAAAAACAGACTATTATGAAAATCAAAATATTATTAGCTTCGGCTTGTATGATGTTAGCATCTACAACATATGTTGATGCCAAAAAGCCGGAAAAGAACTATCTCCCAGAAGCAGGAGATATTACTATTGGAGTTAATGCTGTACCGTTCCTGAACTATTTAGGAAATATGTTTGGAAAGCGAGAAAACAACAATATTAATCCGGCAGAGTTTGGCGGTGTACCTGCTGTTCCAGGTCTTGACAATCCTACAATGTCAATATTCGGTAAATACTTTCTTACAGACCAGACTGCATTAAGACTTAATGTAGGAATAGGCATTAATTCACAAACTCAAAGCCAATATGTTCAGGATGACGCAGCAATAGCAGAAAACCCTTTAAGTGTAGATCAAGTAGAAGATACGTACAAATACAGAAATTCAGGAATGTCTGTTGCTATAGGTTATGAATGGCGCAGAGGAGGCAAACGTCTTCAAGGTTTCTGGGGTGGGCAAGCTATTTTAGCTTACTCTAACAGCAAACATTACTTCGGATATGGTAATGCCATTACTGAAGTTAATCAATATCCAACTGCATATGCAGATGTAAATCGGAATGGTGATTATAACTATGCACTATGGAAAGAACCAGAAAAATTACCCGATAATATCAATTTACCAACAAATGACAACAATGTCGGCGGCAACTCTCGCCTACTCATGCAGAGCGACGGTAGAAGCTGGACATACGGCTTAGGTGGTTTTGTAGGTGTAGAATACTACATTGCTCCAAAGATTTCAATCGGTTGCGAAATGTCACTTAACCTGCTTTGGACTACAGGAGGCAAGAAATACCAAAAATCAGAACGTTTCAACCCCGATTTCAATAAAGTAGAAGAAAACATAAGATGGACTGGTAAAAGCGATTCAGGATTCAGATTTGGAACTGAAAATATCGGAACATCCTTGTTTGTTGCTTTCAGCTTCTAACATAGCATATACTACATAAAAAAGACTCGCCGAAATATGGTATTCCGGCGAGTCTTTTTTATGTAGTACAACAATTTAAATTACCTTGTCAACTCTATGTCATAACTTGCGGCATCCTTACAAACAAACTTAAGAACAGTCTGTTTCTTGTCGGAAGATACAATCTTGCAGAAAGGAGTATCTTTGACATTCCATTTTCCTTTCAGAGTAACTGTTACAGGAATTTCCAGACTCTCGTCAAACTTCCATGGACGGGAATAAATACTACGCTCTTTTCTCTTTCCATTTTCATCGAAAGCCTCATCACTATCGCCACGGTATAATGCCAAATCCGGTTGCGCCACTGTAAGAAGGACTTTATCCTTATTATCCTGAACCATCACAAGACACGATGTATCCGCTTTAAGCACAAGTCCTTTCGGCAATTCAGTCTTAGGAGTTTCAAACAATACATACGATGTCAATTTTCCATCGGCCGTTCTTACAATATGAGCATTTCTATCACGCTGAAGGACTTTATATGAAGGTTTCTTTGCAAACTTGTTCAAAGCCTCAACATCGGTACGAGGAAGAACAGCATATTCATATCCCTTAGCTTTAGGAGCCTTGCCATGAGCAACAACCAATGAAACCCAATCGCCTGTAGTAGGCTTTGCACTACGCTCCCCTACCGTAGTCTGAGGGAATTTTTTCTCGAATTTTGACTCAGCAGCTGTTTCCTTTGACAAGTAATAACCTACACCATTAGGGTCAATAAATGTTCTTCCGTCTGGAGTGTAATTGGTCCAATAGTCTTTCATCTCCGGTGTTACAGCGGCAAGCTGGAATACAGTAGTTTCTGTCTCGTAATCCTTGTTATCATTTTCTATATCAGAACCGAGACAAACGATAGTACCATCGAAGAAGTGATATGACTTTCTGGCTCTGTGAGAACCATTATATTTGTCATGCTCATGCAACTTCATACCAAAGTTTCCGTTCATTCCTGCCTGGGAAAGTCCACCGGCAAAAGCCTCGTCGGAATAAAGCATTTCTTCCATACCGGAATATGTATCTACATTCAACACCACAGCACGCAATTTATCAAAAGGCAAATGTATAGATGTAGAACCTGGGAAACGATTCCAGTCGAAACCATTTTCCTGCCAGCCGGATGTGGCAAATGTCACAAGCTGCCCAGGCTTTCCGGTAAGTATCTGCATACTTCCATGAGCTAGATAACGACCATAGAAATTGGCATCTAGATAATGTTCAGCAGCCCAAAGATATCTTGAATGTCCTCTTACAACGGCAGCCCAATTATCACGGCGCTGCACGCTTACACATCCGTAACCTAAAGCAAGGTTTCCCTGAGGGTCAGGTTCAGGCTTATAACCACTGTCTTCCAGCTGTTTTTTCAGTTTAATTTCAAGCGCATTTGATGTACGAGGCAAATAATCCGGCGCATCCTTGTCGAGCGAACCGCTTAACGACATCAAACGCAAGTAAGCAGCCGCCATATCCGGGTCTATATTCTTCTTTCCGTCAGGAGTACCTGAAATTGCCATCATGGCATATTGTATAGGAATAAGCTGTCCCTTACCGTTAGGATGACGTCCGGACATAGACAAAGCCCACTGGCGTGTATTACAATAAAATCTCATTGCAAGCAATACATTCTTCACCGTATTATGTGCTTCCTCAGACAGTCTCATTCCAGTACCGCTAAACAGATAAATCATGTTTGTTGCTCCGTCAAGACCTCCCACCGCATATGCAGGATAGTTATTACAATGGTGGAAACTTGCTCCGTCCGCCTTGAAAGAACCCATAAGTCCAGGCGCAGGACGGCATCCGTAGTCTATCCATCTGGAGAACGAGCGCAGATACTGCAGTTTCTCCGGAGTATCTTCCATTATCAGTATGCTGGCTATACGTCCCTGAGTCTGAGTATTGAAAGTATCTATATCTATACCGTTTCCTGTAGGTTTCGGATATACTTCGTTTGCAATGGAATACCAGCGAAGTGCATTTTCCGCCTCCTGCAGTTTACCTCTTTTTCTCAACACATCCTTCATAAGGAAATACGCCGGATAAAGACCGCGCATACTGTAGCCATAATGATGTATATTACCCCAACAGCTTCCATATGCCACACCCTGATCGGTAATATGGTCGTACATGGCATTGAAAATATATTCAAGTTCCTTTTTATCATCATCCTTAACCGCATTATTATATGCCACAGCCACACGCTTCATCAGGTTGAAATATTTGTTCATCTCCATTCCGAGTTTTGTGAACATATCCTTATCCCAGCCGTCAATCATGCGTTCATACGCTTCTGCCTGTCGTACCATAAAGATAGGCATACCACTCACCTTGCCATTCTTATACACAATATTATATTGTGAGAATGCCTTCTTTATAGCTTTTACCTCCTTATCGGTAAGCTGCGAAGGAGTGTATAGCATATCACGGAAACGTTTTTCCATCAGATTTATATCCTGCTTGTCCTTTTCGGTCAGGGCTCTCAGCTCTATATCCGGTTTCCACAATGAATGAGGATAAATCTGAAGCCAATGGCTTTTTGTTCCCTTATTTACAAAAGGTACCTGGATATCGGCCGTCTGCTGACGAGGGTCAACCTTGCTGGCAGTAATAACATGGTCGAAATACAATGTTCCCTCCACATCTGGCGCCTGAACGCGTATTTCGTTCATTCCCTCTTCCGGAGTTCCCTCCATGTCTCTCTCGTAGCATACCCATGCGGCACGCCATCCTGTAAAGTTTATACCAAACGGGAAAGAAGTACAGACTTTCCCGTCTTTCAGAAACTCAAAACGGATTTTCTTGTCCTGTGCCTTTTCATTATATACCCATACAATGAAAGCAGACAGATAGAGATCTTTACCCGAAGGATCAAGTTTTTCAAATTTCAAATCTTTCTTGAACGACAATACAGCTCCCGGCTTATAGGTCCACTGCATACAGTGGAGACCATCCTTGTAGTGTTCGTCATTAATACCAAGAGCCCCCTTGTCCGTAGTGATAAAAGATGGCACTACCCCATCCTCAAACGACAGCAATCTCTCATGTTTGACAACCTGGGCAGACGCACCCAGCGCCACAAACGAGGCCATAGCCAAGCCTAATCTGGTCTTAAATTTAAGATTAATAATTTCTTTCATAAATAATTTTATTTAAGTTAACCGATATATACA
>JAHLFB010000232.1 GCA_018884025.1 Candidatus Phocaeicola faecipullorum | reverse complement strand
TCTTTGTCATATTACTTTTGATTATGACTAAAGATACAAAATCTTTAGGACATAACAAAGCCTCGGCTTGGGAAAGTCGGGGCTTTGTCATAAAAAAAAGAGGGTATGCATTTTGACACACCCTCTTTTTTCTATAATCCGCAATTATCACCACAAAAGATACATATATGCAAGAATATGTTACAATCAGTAAAGAAATTCTCGTTCTTTAAGACTATATTTGCATCTGTTAAGTTCTAAAAGATTAACCATGAATAAACATAAAAATATTAACCGTTATGAATTTTAAAATATTATTACAAACAGGCATCTTTTGCGCAATTGTCTCATCATGCGCACAGGGAAATAAATTCCCCTATCAGGACCCGTCACTATCACCGGAAGAAAGAGCTGAAGACTTGCTCAAACGTCTTACATTAGAAGAAAAAGCTCTATTGATGCAAAACGAATCTCCAGCCATAGAAAGATTAGGAATTAAGGCATACGACTGGTGGAATGAAGCACTCCACGGAGTGGCAAGGGCCGGACTGGCAACAGTATATCCTCAGGCCATCGGTATGGCAGCATCATTCGACAATGATTTGCTATACGATGTTTTCACGTCCGTTTCAGACGAAGCGAGAGCGAAATATTCAGAATTCAGCAAATCCGGGAAACTGAAAAGATATCAGGGACTGACAATGTGGACTCCTAATGTGAATATTTTCAGAGACCCTCGCTGGGGAAGAGGACAGGAAACTTACGGTGAAGACCCATACCTAACGTCACAAATGGGTGTAGCCGTAGTAAAAGGACTTCAGGGTCCGGACGATGCCAAATACGACAAGTTGCACGCTTGTGCAAAACACTATGCCGTTCACAGCGGTCCGGAATGGAACAGACATAGTTTCAACGCCGAGAATATTTCTCCGCGCGACTTATGGGAGACATATCTTCCTGCTTTCAAAGAACTGGTACAGGAGGCCGATGTTAAAGAAGTAATGTGTGCGTACAACCGTTACGAAGGCGAGCCATGCTGCGGCAGCAACAGACTATTGACACAGATACTTCGCGATGAATGGGGTTTCGACGGTATCGTAGTATCAGACTGCTGGGCTATAAACGATTTCTGGACAAAAGGCAATCATGAAACACATCCTGACAAAAATCACGCCATTGCAGATGCCGTTATAAACGGAACAGACCTGGAATGTGGTCCTAACTATTCATCACTGCCGGAAGCTGTAAAAGCAGGACTTATAACAGAGGAACGTATAGACACTTCTTTAAAAAGACTCCTTAAAGCAAGATTTGAATTGGGAGAAATGGACGAAGATACACCATGGAGCAAAATACCATACTCTGTAGTAGATTCAAAAGAGCATAAAGAACTGGCACTGAAAATGGCAAGGGAAAGTATGGTTCTTTTACAGAACACCAACAATATACTGCCTCTGAAAGGAAACGAAAAGGTTGCTTTGGTCGGTCCCAACGCCAACGACTCAATTATGCAGTGGGGTAACTACAACGGATATCCTTCGCACACTATTACCCTTCTTGAAGGTCTTAAAAACTATATTCCAGCTGATAATTTCATATACGAACATGGATGCGACCGTACTGAAACCACTACATTGAAAAGTACTTTCAGCCAGTGCAGCATTGACGGCAAATCAGGATTCAAGGCTACTTACTGGAATAACACCAATATGGAAGGCGAACCAGCTACAATAACGCATGTCAGTACACCATTCCATTTCATTACTACTGGAGGTACAACTTTCGCATCTGGTGTAAACATCCAGAACTTCTCAGCAAAATATGAAAGTATCCTCAAGCCTGAAACAGATACTGAAATGAACTTCTGCTTCACAGGACACGCACAAATAAAATTATTCATCAATGGTGAAAAAGTTGGAGAAGGAAGATTTATCAAAAACAACGAAAGTCTTTATACACTTAAAGCCAAAGCTGGACAAGAATACAACATTGCAATTGAATACGTATTCAACAGCAACGACCGTGCAGCTTCACTTGATTTCGATATGGGATACTATATACCTGTCGATTTACAGAAGAGTATAGACAAGGTAAAAGATGCTGACATTATAATATTTGCAGGAGGTATATCACCTAGTCTTGAAGGCGAAGAAATGTCAGTCAAGATTCCGGGATTCAAAGGAGGCGACAGAACAGATATAGAACTCCCTGAAATACAGAGAGAGTTTATCAAAAAGCTTAAAGCTGCCGGAAAGAAAATTGTTTACGTGAACTTCTCAGGTTCTGCCATGGGACTTGTTCCGGAATCAAAGAACTGCGACGCCATTATCCAGGCATGGTATCCTGGACAGGCAGGAGGTCAGGCTGTAGCCGATGTCATCACAGGCAAGTACAACCCTGCGGGAAGACTACCTGTTACTTTCTACAAAAATGTAAACCAGATACCTGATTTTGAAGATTATTCAATGAAAGGACGTACATACAGATACATGACAGAGAAACCATTATTCTGTTTCGGTCACGGACTGAGCTACACCACTTTTGAATATGGAAATGCTATTGTAAGCACTAACACTCTTGACGATGATGATGAAATCAAACTAACCATTCCTGTGAAAAACACCGGTAACATGGATGGAGACGAGGTTGTTCAGGTATATCTGAAATACAATGCTGATAAGGAAGGTCCTTCACATGCACTTCGCGGATTCAAGAGAGTCAACATCAGCAAGGGAGAAACACAGAATGTGGAATTCACACTTGAAGATGATGATTTCGAGTGGTTCGACACACAGAACAACACTATGGATACTCTCGAAGGAGAATACACCATATACTATGGTGGAACTTCGGATATAAGCAAGCTGAAAAAACTCACAGTAGAGGTGAAATAACCGTGTTTTCTTGTTTGCAAAAGAAAAGAGTTGTATTTTTGACTCCAAGAATACAACTCTGACATGAATACAGATATTTTAACAACATTATACAAACAATATACCGGTCAGCGGCACGAATCAATCGAGCCGCTGACCGGTTCTGGTTCAAACCGCAGGTATTACCGTATGAAGGGCTGCCAAAACCTTATCGGAGTATGCGGTGAATCAATAGAGGAAAACCGTGCCTTCATATATATGGCACGTCATTTCCGCAGCAAAGAAATACCCGTACCTGAAGTTTTGGCAGTATCTGACGATGAAAGCTGCTATATACAAGAGGATCTTGGCGACATGCTTCTTTTCAATGCGATAGCAGATGGCAGAGCTACAGGAAAATTCAGTGGTCACGAAAAAGAACTCATACGTAAGAGTATAACAGTTCTTCCGGCTATCCAATTCAAGGGAGCTGAGGGAATGGACTTCGGTATGTGCTATCCTCTGTCGGATTTCAACCGCCGCACAGTCATGTGGGATTTAAACTATTTCAAATACTGTTTTCTGAAAGCGACAGGGATAAATTTCAACGAAAATTCCCTTGAAGATGATTTTGAAGCATTTACAGACATTCTGCTAGGTGTACCTTCAGAAACTTTCATGTACCGTGATTTCCAGAGCCGCAATGTAATAATCAAAGACGAAGAACCTTACTTCATCGACTTCCAGGGAGGACGAAAAGGTCCTGTATATTATGACGTAGCCTCTTTTTTATGGCAGGCAAAAGCCAACTTCAACAATGATTTGAGAGAAGAAATGATTGATACATATATAAACGAAGCAAGAAAGTTTACAAATATCAATCCGGCGGATTTCAAAAGTACATTACGCCACTTCGTTATCTTCCGTACAATGCAGGTACTAGGAGCATACGGTTTCCGCGGACT
>JAHLFB010000231.1 GCA_018884025.1 Candidatus Phocaeicola faecipullorum | reverse complement strand
AAACTGATAGCCAATGGAACTACTTTACAGTTACAAGATGTCCCACGATGACGGCTTCGCACCCAATCCGTATTTCGGTGTACTCACTCTTGCCACCTGTATGAGCAAGATGCGTCAGAACACCAAGGTAGGGAACTGGATAGCAGGGTGGACATCCCGCAAGACTGCCACCTCCACACCTCCGGGCGAAGAACGGCTCATCTATCTTGCCAAGGTCACTGACAAAATCCCTATTGCGGAGTATTGGGACAGGTTCCCGATGAAACGCCCGTCAAACGCGGACGAAAAATCCACTCACGGAGACAACCTCTATTGTCCTGACAGTTCGTCCCCTGACGGACTGCGTCTCGTGGAAAGCGTTTACCGCAGACCGACAGACACGAAGAAAATCGGTAAAGACCTCAACGGTGGTTTTGTCCTAATCTGTGATGAATATTACTTCTTCGGTGCGGACTCTCCGTTGGTTGTACCTCCGGACTTCCGACCGAATGTCCCTAAATACCAGAGCAGTTACGGCAACAAAACAGAAGACCCGTCTGCGTTCATCGCCTTTGTCAAGGCGAATGCTTCAAAGTGTAAAGAAACATCAGAAATATAACCGTTTATGAGAACATATCTAATCTGTATAATATCGTGTATTTTATGTTCTATAAGCATAAATGCGCAGGAAAAGGTGTTACTGGACTTAGATGGGAAGTCTGTAATGTTTGAGGATAGGAACTCCTTAGAATTTCGTGGACCTTTAAAAGGTCTGACTTATATACGCTTTCACTCTTTACTAAATGAAGATATTTTCAGATATTATGATATAGAGGAAAATTATGAAACCGCATTGCTGAAAGAAGAATTTCTAAATTCTCAAGAAGGGAAGAAGTTATCAATGCAATTGTCTGAACTTAAAAAATCAATTTGCTCAGATGACATATACTATATTTTCCCATTCTATAGTAATGAAGGATATAAAAAGGAATACAACCTAAAGACAGGAGCGTTTGATTTTGAATATAATATCAGTGACAGAGAATTTATACCAATAAACGGTTATATTAATTTCCCTTACTGTGTTTTAAGGACAAGTAAAATCCATCAGCATGTGTATCAGTCTGAGTGGTATAATCGTCCCGGCAGATATTCATATATTACAACGATTAGTATTCCTATGCCAAAATCTATCGCTTTGATTGTCGAAAAGAATATCGATGATGTTGCGTTGGTTGTTTCTTTCAACTCTGCACGAACAAAATCCACTCGATGGTTTACCACTGTTACAGGTACTGCAACAAACTTTATGATTATTAATTTGAAAACTAATGAAATTTACTACTCTTTAGACAAAAGCAAGTTAAAAGAACTTCAAATGAAGCAAGAAAAGGAGCGTCAAATAAAACTTGCGCAGGAACGGGAGCGGCAGAGACAGATAGAGGAACAACAAAGAAAAGAACGTGAGGAAGCAGAGCGCAAAGCACGTGAGCGTAGGGCTAAAATAGATGTTTTTCTCGCTGAAAGGGTAGATACTATATATTCGATAGAGTCTGCGGACAGGTCGAAATATAATCAAGATAAGGAGTTGTTGTCAAGGGCGATTGCTTCAGCAGTTGAACAGTTCAATCCTCAGAACCTTGATTTGACTGTCAAAGATTCCGTTTATATTGACTTTATGGGAAATATCAAGCATTCTATCGCAGTAAGTGGCACTCCCGAAATATCGGGAATGGAGAATGCTGTCAGAAAACAAATGGAGCAAAGCCGAATATTTCCTATGTCAATAAAAGTACCGGGAACCGATACTACATGCACCGTCACTTCTGCAGATCTATACTTATTGGACTACAGAATATTTACAGAGTCTTCTGCTCTTAACCTTAAAAAGACAAAGAGTGCGGTATCAGTTAAATCGGGAGACAGACAATTCTATCAAAATAACAAAAGCAGTATTGATGCCTATTTGTCGAAGGGGAACGGAATATATAAAATTGATGCTACCATAAAAAACACTAACGGTAAGAGAGACACGGGTGTAAGCATAAACAAATTCCGCAACATCAATCCTGCTTATACGATTGGCTACTATTATACCCCGTTTGCCCCTGTCGGCTTTGCGTTCGGTATAAACAATATCAGAAATTCCAACTGGGGAGCCTTTATAAAGTTAGGAGGGAAAGAGGCATCGTCACCGGAGGGTGATATATATGAAGTTCCGGAACCTTCAAATAAATATGTCGGCGGTTTTTATTTGACATTAGGGGCAACTTGTTCAGTATCTAAATATGGGTACTTGTATGCAGGTATAGGTGGTGCCAATAGAACAGATAAAAATGTCTGGCAGGAAGGCAGCACCATTCATATGGATGGCAGGAATACAGGAGGATTTAATATTGAGGCAGGAGTAATTATCAGGCCGGTAAAATGGGTCGGAATATCTGTCGGATACAATTATATCGCCGGAAAAAGTTCTTATAGCGGTATCAATATAGGGGCTGTATTGTTTTTACAAAAAGGAGATTTTAGGTAGTTGATAAGCCATGGAAACAAAAGAATTGGATGTAATTCCTAAAGGATATAAGAAGAAATTCGTGTCAAAAAGAAAGCGTTTGACAGCAGTTTCGCAATTCATTCGCATACTGTTGATTATCGCTTGGGCGAGTGGAGTCTTGTTGGAGGGGATGAAATATGGTAATCCCTATGCCGTGTTGCCGTCAGCGGCATTATTCGGTCTAATGGCAGCGGTTTTATGGTTTACAGTCGGCAGTATCCGCACTGAAGATACGATAGAATGGATTGAATGTGTTGAACGCGAAGAAGATGTCACATCGGAAGATATGGAAATGCAGAGTGATGCCAAGAGCTGACTCCAGGATATTTGCAAAGCGTTTTATACCTTTGTTCTATCCGTAAGATGTTTTCATAACGCAAATTTAGTTGAGGGGCTGGCTTGTGAGAGGTCAGTCCCTTATTATTTCTCGCTTGTGCTGTGTTTCGGTACATATAAACGGTAAATTTGTACCGTATCATTTCGGAAACAGTATTAAAACAGCAAAAAATATGACGATAGAAGAAACATTACAGATTGCTCTTGATGTGCACAAGGGGCAGAAAGACTTGGACGGCAAGCCTGCTGTCCTGCACCCTATTACGGTCGGCCTTATGGGCAACAATGATGCTGAGATAAAGGCAGGCTTCCTGCACGATGTGGTTGAGGACTCGGATTTGACGATTGATGATTTACGCAGTAAAGGAGTGGACGAAGAAGTGCTTGCAGCATTGGAACTGCTGACCCACGACAAGGCAACGGACTACTTCGAGTATGTGTACAGGATAGCCCATTCCGGCAACTACACTGCCATACATACTAAAATCAACGACTTGAAGCACAATTTCGACCGAGGCAGCAAGTCGTGCCGACGGGCAAAGGAACTGAATGACACTGAAAAGGC
>JAHLFB010000230.1 GCA_018884025.1 Candidatus Phocaeicola faecipullorum | reverse complement strand
AATATAAAATTTTGTTTCCCAATATTCAACTTTTTGATTACCAACTAGACTATAACATCAAAAAAGGGCGAAAACTAAAAAGTCCTCGCCCTTAAACAAATATATAAAACTTATTTATATCACGATTGGATTAGCTCCTGATGTCAGATTCAAAGCTTCAGGATGCTCTTTGATATACGATTCTATATGACGCACACGCTTCTCTTCAAGGATTTCATCAACAGCAATCAATATTCCAGTTTCTTCCACATCACCGAAGCCATAATTTATTGCCGTTCCGAACATTCTCATTGTTGGCGACAGGCTCATATAGGCATTTACCAAAGGAGGTATATTATAACCCAGTTTACGTACCTCAGTATTCAAGATTCTGTAGTCTTCTTTAAATGTATCACAGCAGAACAGTTCCTTGAGCTGTGCCTCGTCTGTTTCAATCTTAAGAGGCTGTACAGGAGTTATCAATCCATCCGGGTCGCTGAAATGCTTGTTCAGGAAATAAAGTATCATGTCACGTCCATAACGGTTGTAGCTTGGATACATGGTCATTTTTCCAAAATAGTATTTCATTTTAGGATTGATTACTGTCAATGCTCCAAGACCGTCCCAAAGATTATCCAAAGCAAAAAGTCCTTTTGAGCCGGCACGACTGGACTGATATTCAAGGGTTACGAAAGAACGTCCCAGTTCCACCGTATAAGGCAGGTATTCCTTGATAAACTTCTCCGAGAAATTAAACATATGTGCAGTAGCCAACACCGGTTTACCATGTTCGTCAAACTCAACCTCGTCACCAAACAGATAACGGTATCCACCAAGTATTTCTTCTGCGTCAGGATTCCACACAACCAGCTGCTTGTATGGGTTTTCCATTAAATCATATTCATCAAGATCAAGCGATTTACCTGTACCTCCACCTGCTTCGCGGAATGCTATTTCACGAAGTCGTCCTATCTCTTTCAGGACATTTGGTGAATCTTTCCATGTAACAATGTATATCTCATTGTTACTTTTATTGGTAAATCTCAACCGTTTTTCTTCTGTCAATTCCGATTTCAGGATTTTCTTATCAATCGGAGCAATAATATCTTCCATATATCTTCTTTATTCTTGTTGTTTTCTATGCAATGCTTATAGCTTATATACCAGTTCGCGTACATAATCTGCCCATTGTGCGTGCGAACGGGACTTATCGAAAGTCTGCCATGGTATAGGTTTACCTATTGTAATTTTAAATGTCTTATGCCTGTTCTTATACATTTCATCAGCCAAATACAACATGGCGATATTGAACTTTATTCCACAAAACTTACAGAAATTAGCCAGGTTGTAAAAGAAATTAGAGTTTCTGCCCTCAAAGTGTATCGGAACTACATTTCGTTGAGTCTCTATACTCTTCGATATAAAGGTCTTTTTCCATTCCAGGTCTTTGATGACACCATTATTTCTCCTGGAACACAACCCGGCAGGAAACATGATAATATGTTCATCAGAACGGAAACCGGCTTCCACCATACGTGGGAAATCCCTAGACTGGGAACCAGTCTTGTTTATAGGAATACAGAGTGGAGCCAATCCATGTAAGTTCATAAGAAGGTCGTTTACAAGGTATTTAATTTTTCCATTGTAGTGTTTTCCCAAAACATAGCCGAGTGCTATGCCGTCTTGTCCTCCCAAAGGATGATTGGATACGAATGTGCACAATCCTGTTTCCGGCAGATTTTCAAGTCCCTCTACCTCCAACTTAATATCAAGGTAGTCCATACATGCTTCCAAAAAGTCAACACCCGTCTTATCGGAAACACTTGACAAAAAACTGTTTATTTCATCCTGATGTACGATACGTTTGAGATACGACACGAAAAAACGAGGAACACGACTGGCCTTTTTGCCTGCCTTTTCCTTTAAAATCTTGTCAATATCAATCAGAAAAACGGAACCGTCTGACATATATTCAATTATTTTTTCGGGTTATACAGCGCAAAAATAGTGTATCTTTTGCAAAAAGTTACATTTTAAGCTAAAAATTATACAATAATACGCTAAAAAATATGCATCTATGTCTTTCCATACCGGATTTTTACATTTGTTTTAAACAAATCTATTTTTCACCTGCAATTCCCGGACCTGTTGATAACTTTTGGAAAGATTTTCATTTTTTCATGCCATGTTTTTGTAAGGAAATTTATAATTTTACGGCTAATTTGGATAATAAGGTATAAAGCATAAAAAATGGCATTTATGGACGATGTAAAACAGACATATCATGTCCCGGTATTATTGGACGAAAGCATAAACGGACTTAACCTGAAAAAGGGAGGAATTTATGTTGATGTTACTTTTGGAGGAGGCGGACATTCAAAAGAGATACTAAGAAGAATGGACAAAAGCTGCAAATTATACAGTTTTGACCAGGACGAGGATGCGGAAAGGAACATCGTCGATGATGACAGATTTACTTTTGTAAGGAGCAATTTCAGATATCTGAAAAACTTTTTGAGATATTACGGTGTTACTGAAGTTGATGGCATATTGGCCGATCTGGGGGTTTCATCGCATCATTTTGATGATTCTGAAAGAGGTTTTTCGTTCAGATTTGAAGGAAAACTTGATATGCGTATGAACAAAAGAGCCGGAATGACAGCGGCAGATATAGTAAACAATTACGATGAGGAGAAACTTGCCAATATATTCTACTTGTACGGAGAGTTAAAAAACAGCAGGAAACTTGCCGCCACATTGGTAAAAAGAAGGGAATGCAAGCCCTTTGACACCATTGGAGATTTTCTGGAAGTTGTAAAGCCTCTATATGGAAAAGAAAGGGAAAAGAAAGAACTGGCAAAAGTCTTTCAAGCCCTGAGAATAGAAGTAAACCAGGAAATGGAAGCATTGAAGGAAATGCTATATTCAGCGGCGGAAATACTTAAGCCAGGCGGAAGACTATCTGTCATCACATATCATTCGCTGGAAGACAGAATGGTGAAAAACATAATGAAGACAGGTAATATTGAAGGTAAAGCGGAACAGGATTTCTTCGGTAACTTGAAAACTCCATTCAAAATTATCAATAACAAGGTAATAGTTCCAAGCGACGAAGAAGTAGAGGCAAACCCTAGATCCAGAAGTGCAAAATTAAGAATAGCAGAGAAAAAATAATAAAAAACAGAGTATGGGTAACAAGGAAAACTTAAACAATGAACACAAAAATTCCGGCATCACATGGAAAAGTATTCTTGGTGGTGACATATTAGCCCATGATTTCTTTAAGAGGCAAGTCAATTTGTTATGTCTGATAGTAGTGCTGACAATTGTATATATAGACAACAGATACTCCAGTCAAAGAGAAATGATTGAAATTGACAAACTTAAAAAGGAATTGACAGACATAAAATATGACGCACTGACTATCTCGTCCGAACTGACAGAGAAGAGCCGTCAGTCAAGAATCGAGACTTATATTTCGGAAAAAGGAACGCCATTGGCCACATCTGCCAAACCACCATATTTGATTAAGGAGGACTACTAATGACACCGGAACACAAAAGCATGACACTAAGATATACTTTCTTCGTACTTATTATGGCACTTCTGGCTATTGCCGTAATAGTAAAAGCAGGTATTATAATGTTTGCGGAAAGACAATACTGGAAAGATGTTGCCGACAGATTTGTCAGGGAGAATGTAATAGTCTTTCCTACCAGAGGTAACATTATTTCCGCCGACGGGAAACTTATGGCAAGCAGTCTCCCGGAATTCAGAATATACATGGACTTCAAAGCGGGAGGTGTTAAAAAAGACACTATGCTTATGAACCATTTACAGGAAATATGCGAAGGACTGCACAGAATATTTCCTGACCAAAGTGCCGCCGAATTCAGGAGAACAATATTAAAAGGAAGAAAACTAGGCAGCAGAAATTATCTGCTATACCCAAAAAGGATTTCATATATAGAATATAAGGAAGTTAAAAAACTGCCCGTATTCTCACTGAACAGATACAGTAGCGGATTACACGAGCTGGCATACAACCAAAGAAAAAAACCTTTCGGTTCACTTGCTATGAGAACTTTGGGCGATTTATACCCGGATACTGCCTTAGGAGCCAAAAACGGACTGGAACTGACATATGACAAATATCTGAAAGGAGAAGTGGGTATAACACACCGACAGAAAGTAAGGAACCAGTATCTGAACATTGTAGATAAAGCCCCGGTTGACGGTTGTGACCTTATTACGACAATAGACGTTGACATGCAGGACATAGCAGAAAAGGCCTTAGTAGATCAATTGACAAACCTGCAGGCTGAAGCAGGTGTAGCCATTGTAATGGAAGTAAAAACAGGTGAGGTAAAAGCTAATGTCAACATGACCAGAGCTGGCGACGGCAAATATTACGAAATGAGAAATCTTGCCGTAAGCAACTTGATGGAACCAGGTTCCACGTTCAAGACGGCATCCATTATGGTTGCTATGGAGGATGGATATATCACACCCGATTACGAAGTTGATACAGAGCAAGGTATAGTGAACATGCACGGCAGCAGAATGAGAGACTGGAACTGGTATAAGGGAGGATATGGAGTTATTAACGTAACTAAGATTCTTGAAGTTTCGTCAAATATCGGTGTTTCCAGAATAATAGACAAGTTTTATGGAGACAATCCGCAAAAGTTCATAGACGGTATCAAGAGGATGAGCATAGATACTCCGCTGAATCTCGGATTTGTAGGCGAAGCAAGTCCTAAGATACTCGGTCCAAAAGAAAGATACTTTGCCAAAACGACATTGCCATGGATGAGTATAGGTTACGAGACACAGATACCTCCTATATATATACTCAATTTCTACAATGCCATAGCAAACAACGGGAAAATGGTTAAGCCTAAATTTGTGAAATCCATTACAAAGGATGGAAATATAATCAAGGATTTCCCTACTGAAACAATAAACGAACAAATCTGTTCCGAACACACTCTTGAACAGATACAAATGATACTGAAAAGTGTAGTAGCCAACGGATTGGCCAAACCAGCAGGTAGTAAGCTATTCAGCGTTTCAGGTAAAACAGGAACGGCTCAGATTTCACAGGGAAAAGCAGGATACAAGAGTGGAGGGACAAAACACCTGGTAAGTTTCTGCGGATATTTTCCTTCGGAAAAACCTATGTACAGTTGTTATGTAGCGATACAAGCTCCTAAGGCAAGTCCTTCGGGAGGAATACAGGCTGGTAGTGTGTTCAGCAAAATTGCAGAACGCGTATATGCAAAACATCTGTTCTTTGATCTGGCACAGGCCAAGGATTCAACATCAATCATGATTCCCGACACGAAGAACGGTAACTTGAAAGAAACGGCATACATACTTGATGAACTTGATATCAAGTACAACAAGCCGGGTAATAATATAGAATGGTGCAAGGCTTCTGACGAGAGCGATAATGTACTCTTGAGCGAATTAAACATAAATGAGAAACTGATTCCTAACGTAAGGGGAATGGGAGCAAAAGATGCAGTGTTCCTGCTTGAAGAGCGAGGCCTTAGAGTCAGACTAAGCGGTATGGGTAAAGTCGTATCGCAAAATATACCTCCAGGTAGCACAGCCAGAAAGGGACAGACGATAACTTTGACTCTCAGGTAATCACTTGGAACACACTTGAAACAAGATTTAAGAACTTAAAATTATACAGGACCATGATTCTAAAAGAATTGCTAAAGAATGCCGGTAAATACGAGATTTACGGTAACGATGGAATAGAAATAAGCGACATAGAAATAGATTCAAGGAAGATAAAAAAAGATAATGCTTTTATTGCCATTAGAGGAACTCAGGCAGATGGTCACAACTACATAGAAAAAGCTATAGAGTTGGGCGCATCAACAATAATATGCGAAAAAATACCTGAAACAGTAACAGAAGGAGTGACATATGTCACTTTCAATAATACAGAAGATGTCGTAGGAAATATAGCTACAACTTTCTATGGGAACCCTACTGAAAAGCTGGACCTTGTGGGAGTAACTGGCACCAACGGAAAAACTACAATAGCCACATTATTATATAATATGTTCAGAGGCTTTGGCTATAAAGTTGGATTGATTTCTACAGTATGCAATTACATTGATGGAGAGGCCATTCCTACGGAACATACGACTCCAGACCCTATTACATTAAACCGTCTGCTCGGTAAAATGGCAGACGAGGGATGTAAATATGCTTTCATGGAAGTAAGTTCACACTCTGTGGCACAAAAGCGCATCGGAGGACTTAAGTTCGCAGGCGGTATATTTACTAACCTTACAAGAGACCATCTGGATTACCATAAGACTGTAGAAAATTACCTGAAGGCTAAAAAAGCATTTTTCGACGGTCTTCCAAAGACTGCCTTTGCCTTGACAAACGCAGACGATAAAAATGGTTTGGTTATGGTACAGAATACCAAAGCAAAGGTTGTGACATACTCATTGCGTACTATGGCCGACTTCAAAGGGAAAGTGTTGGAAGACGGATTTGAAGGGATGCTTATGGACATAAACAATACAGAAGTTAACGTTCAGTTCATAGGTAAATTCAACGCTTATAATCTTCTAGCTGTTTACGGCGCCGCATGTATGCTGGGCAAAAAGCCTGAAGACATTTTACTGCAACTGAGTGTATTAAAACCGGTCAGCGGGCGATTCGACTCTATGCGTTCACCCAATGGATATACAGCTATAATCGACTACGCGCACACGCCAGATGCTTTGGTCAACGTACTCAATGCTATACACGATGTTTTGAAAGGCAGAGGTAAGGTTATAACAGTAGTTGGCGCCGGAGGAAACAGAGACAAAGGTAAAAGACCTCTCATGGCACAGGAATCTGTGAAACAGAGTGATAAAGTAATAATAACATCAGATAATCCTCGTTTTGAAGAGCCGCAAGACATAATAAATGATATGCTGGCAGGCTTAAACAAGGAAGAAATGAAAAAAGTATTGGCAATTACAGACAGAAAAGAAGCCATACGTACAGCATGTATGCTGGCTTCTGCAGGAGATGTTATCTTAATCGCAGGTAAGGGCCACGAAAATTACCAGGATATCAAGGGAGTTAAATATCATTTTGACGATAAAGAAGTAGTCAGGGAAATATTTTTCAACTAATCCATCAAATTATTGACACGCAAACTTTTAAACTAAAAACAAAAGCTTAGATGTTATACTATTTATTCAAATATTTAGAACAATTCGATTTCCCTGGAGCCAGAATGTTCGGTTACGTTTCATTCAGGGCTCTTATGGCTGTGATATTATCTCTTCTTATTTCGGCCATCTTCGGTGAATACTTCATAAACAAGTTGAAGAAAAAACAAATAACGGAAACACAAAGAGACGCATCCATAGACCCTTTCAATGTAAATAAAAAAGGAGTACCTACGATGGGAGGTATAATAATAATAGTGGCAATACTGATACCATGTCTATTATTGGGAAAGTTACATAATGTTTACATGATACTGATGCTTATAACAACCGTATGGCTTGGTACACTGGGATTTCTTGATGACTACATAAAGGTATTCAAAAAAGACAAGGAAGGATTACACGGAAAATTCAAGATTATAGGTCAGGTAGGACTGGGATTTATCGTGGGACTTACTTTATATTTAAGCCCGGACGTAGTAATACGTGAGAATGTCGAAATACAGAGAGACGGAGAAGTAGTTGACGTTATCCACAAATCACAAAATGAGAAATCTACCAAAACAACAATTCCGTTCTTCAAGAACAATAATCTAGATTATGCGGACTTCGTTGGGTTTATGGGCGAACATGCTCAAGCTGCCGGTTGGGTTGTATTTGTCATAATAACCATATTTGTGGTAACAGCAGTTTCAAACGGCGCCAATCTCAATGATGGAATGGACGGAATGACTGCCGGCAACTCGGCTATAATAGGCGTCACGCTCGGAATACTGGCCTACGTATCAAGCCACATCGAATATGCCTCGTATCTGAATATAATGTACATACCGGGAAGTGAAGAACTCGTAATATTCATATGTGCATTCATCGGTGCATTAATAGGTTTCCTGTGGTACAACGCATTCCCTGCACAGGTTTTCATGGGCGACACCGGAAGTCTGACCATTGGAGGTATAATAGCAGTTTTCGCAATTATAATACACAAAGAATTGCTGATACCTATTTTATGTGGAGTATTCCTGGTAGAAAACCTGTCAGTAATACTTCAGGTGAAATATTTCCAGAGAGGCAAAAAGAAAGGAATTAAGCAAAGGGTATTTAAAAGAGCCCCTATACACGACCATTTCAGAACGACACTGGCACAGCTGGACCCTAATTGCACATATATATTTACGGGGCCAAGCAATGTATTCCACGAATCCAAAATAACAGTAAGATTCTGGATTGTAACCATCGTTCTAGCCGCTATAACAATAATAACTTTAAAGATAAGATAAAAAAAACAATTTCACCATGGCAAAAAGAATTGTCATTTTAGGAGCCGGAGAAAGCGGAGCGGGAGCTGCCGTACTGGCAAAGAAACAAGGATTTGACACATTCGTATCGGATATGTCGCTGATTAAGGACAAGTATAAGTACATGCTTGACAGCAGAGGTATTGCATGGGAAGAAGGCAAGCATACAGAAGAACTTATACTCAATGCTGACGAGGTCATAAAAAGCCCCGGAATACCTAACGATGCGCCTATGATTTTAAAAATCAAGGAAAAGAACATCCCTGTAATATCAGAGATTGAGTTTGCAGGCAGATATACTAATGCAAAAATGATATGTATCACTGGAAGCAATGGTAAAACTACTACAACCTCACTCATATATCATATATTCAAAAAAGCAGGAATGAATGTCGGTTTGGCTGGAAATATCGGACAAAGCCTGGCATTTCAAGTAGCCGAATGCAACTACGACTATTACGTAATCGAACTGAGCAGCTTCCAGCTTGACAATATGTATGATTTCCACGCCAACATAGCTGTGCTGATGAATATTACTCCTGACCATCTTGACAGATATGAATACAAAATGCAGAATTATGTTGACGCCAAGTTCAGAATTATACAGAACCAGACAGAGAATGACGCTTTCATTTTCTGGAACGACGACCCTATAATCCAGCGCGAGTTGCATAAATACGGCATACATGGGCATTATTATCCTTTTGCAGAAACCAAGGAAGAAGGAACAGTTGCTTACGTAAAGGAGAAAAGAATATGCTTCACAGAACCTATAGCTTTCAACATGGAACAGGAGGAACTGGCTCTTACAGGCAAGCATAATCTGTTCAACTCTATGGCAGCCGGACTCTCCGCTAATATAGCCGGCATTAAAAAGGAATATATCAGAGAAGCTTTAAGCGATTTCAAAGGTGTAGAACATAGATTGGAAAAGGTAGCAAGAATAAAGGGTGTGGAATACATCAACGATTCCAAGGCTACCAATGTAAATTCGTGCTGGTACGCATTGCAGAGCATGACAACCAAAACTGTCCTTATCCTTGGAGGTAAAGACAAGGGAAATGACTACAATGAAATAGCCGACCTGGTAAAAGAGAAATGCAGTGGGCTTATTTTCATGGGACTGCATAATGAAAAGCTGCATGATTTCTTCGATAATTTCGGTCTTCCTATAGCAGATGTAAAAAGTATGGAAGATGCCGTAAACGAAGCCTATAGGATGGCGAAAGACGGAGAAACCGTATTGCTAAGCCCATGCTGCGCAAGTTTCGACTTATTCAAAAGTTACGAAGACAGAGGCGAACAATTCAAGAAGTGTGTAAAGAAACTATAACCGGAAACAAAGATGGATTTGCTAAAAAAACTCTTTAAAGGCGACAGGATAGTATGGATTATTTTCATGCTATTCTGTCTCATATCAATAATCGAAGTATTCAGTGCCTCAAGTACACTTACCTATAAATCGGGAGACCACTGGAGGCCTATTACATCGCACATAACATTGATTATGGCAGGTACCATCATCGTTTTCTTCACACACCTGATGCCATGCCGCTGGTTTAAAAAACTGAATATGCTGTTACCGGTGTCATGGATTCTTCTAATCGCAGTTCTTATAAAAGGAGCACTGACAAACGGGGCGAAAAGATGGATAGATTTGGGACTTTTCCAATTCCAACCTTCTGAAGTAGCCAAAATGGCACTTATAATCACTGTAGCAAGTCTGCTTGCCAAATTCCAACAAGGTAAAGTAACAGACAAAAAGGCTTTCAAATATATTTTAATAATCACCATACTTACTGTAGGTGCTATTATAACCGAGAATCTGTCAACAGCAGCATTGCTTTGCGCAACCATTTTCATAATGATGTTCATAGGCAGAATCTCAATGAAAATTCTTGGCAAACTTGCCGGAATATGTCTGTTGGCCGTTACCCTCTTCGTATGTTCAATAAAATTTATGCCTGCACAGGTTTGGAACGCAATAGGTTTTGACCGTGCTACAACATGGAAAAACCGTCTTGACAATCATTTCAACCAGGCACAGGTACCAGCCGCAAAATTCGATATAGACAATGATGCACAGATAGCACACGCCAATATCGCAATAGCCACAAGCAATATACTTGGTAAAGGTCCAGGAAACAGCGTACAAAGAGATTTCCTTTCACAGGCATTCTCCGATTTCATTTATGCCATAATCATAGAAGAACTGGGGTTGGTAGGTGGCGCATTTGTTGCATTACTTTACATTGTATTACTTTTAAGGATAGGTAAAATAGCGCGAGGGTGTGATGAATCATACTACTCATTACTTATAATGGGTATTGGCGTACTTTTATCTATACAGGCTATGTTCAACATGCTGGTAGCAGTAGGTATCCTGCCTGTCACCGGACAACCGCTGCCTATGATAAGCAAAGGAGGTACATCTATCCTTATCAACTCAGTATATATAGGAATTATATTAAGCATAAGCCGACACGTTTACGATCTTCAAGCCAAGAAAGAAGAGGAAGAAGCTTTAAAGGAAGCTCAACTTCATGATGCGGCAGTCTCAATACTTAAAAACGCCGCCCTCGAATTGGCAGAAAAAGGCCCGGATGAAAAAGAGAAAGAGAATGACTAAAAAGTTGTGATATAACAATATAAACATATTAATTTTCTATTATTATGTTTTTATTTGAAGTTTATTGATAACTTTGCGAAAAATAAGATAAAAATACAAGTTGGATTTTAAACAACTTATAAACGACTAAAGAGAAATGAACGATAATCTACGCATAATAATAAGCGGTGGTGGAACTGGCGGTCACATTTTCCCCGCTCTATCCATAGCAAACGCAATAAAAGAAGCAAGACCAGACACTGAAATACTGTTCGTCGGTGCTGAAGGCAGGATGGAGATGCAAAGAGTTCCTGCCGCAGGATACAAGATAGTAGGACTTCCTGTTGCTGGATTCGACAGAAAAAACATGCTAAAGAATTTTGCTGTTATTGTACGGCTTATCAGAAGTCAGATAATGGCACGTAAGATTATCAGTGATTTTCGTCCTCATGCAGCTGTCGGCGTAGGTGGATATGCCAGTGGTCCAACTCTGCGCATGGCCGGAACAATGGGCATACCTACATTAATACAGGAACAGAACTCATATGCGGGAGTAACAAACAAACTTCTTGCCGCTAAAGCGGAAAAGATTTGTGTAGCATATCCGGGAATGGAAAAATTCTTTGATAAGAATAAAATTATAATGACCGGTAACCCTGTAAGACAAGGATTGCTCGACAATAAACTTACCAAAGAGGAAGCTATAAAATCATTCGGCCTGAATCCATCCAAAAAGACAATTCTGATAGTTGGAGGAAGCCTTGGAGCAAGGACACTAAACAACTGCGTGATGCATGCCATGGATAAAATAAAACAGTCCGACGTGCAATTCATATGGCAAACCGGAAAGTTCTATATCAATGAAGCCAAGAAATGCTACAGCGAGGCTGAAAGTCCTGAAATGATTCATACTACCGATTTCATTTCAGATATGAATGCTGCATATACAGCTGCCGACCTGGTCGTAAGCCGTGCCGGAGCAGGTTCAATTTCCGAATTCTGTCTGCTTGGCAAGCCTGTCATATTGGTTCCATCGCCTAATGTGGCAGAAGACCATCAGACCAAAAACGCGATGGCACTTGTTGATAAAAATGCGGCAGTCTATGTAAAAGATTCGGAAGCCGAAGAAAAACTAATAGATACAGCCATAGAACTAGCAAATGATACAACAAAACTTAATGCCCTAAGTGAGAACATAAAGAAACTGGCTTTTCACAATTCAGCCGCTATAATAGCTGAAGAAGTGTTCAAACTTGCGGATAAATATAAAAAAGAACATGGACGTTAATACTATAAAATCAGTATATTTCATTGGCGCAGGAGGTATAGGAATGAGTGCCTTGGCGCGATACTTTTTGTCTAAGGGCAAAATTGTAGCAGGGTATGACCGTACTCCAAGCGACCTTACAGAAAAGTTAATAGAAGAAGGAGCTGACATACATTACGAAGAGGACATCACGCTTATTCCTGAGGAATGCAAAAAGAAAGAATCTACTATGGTTGTCTTTACACCTGCCATTCCTGAGACACATAAAGAATTGCAATTCTTCAGAAATAACGGTTTTGAAATATTAAAACGCGCGCAAGTTCTCGGAATGCTTACACGCACAGAAAAAGGATTGTGTGTAGCCGGTACGCATGGTAAGACAACAACCTCTTCTATGACAGCCCATCTGCTGCATCAGTCACACATTGGTTGCAATGCTTTTCTTGGAGGTATATCAAAAAACTACAAGACCAATCTACTGCTCTCATCTACCAGCGAGTATGTGGTAATCGAAGCCGATGAATTTGACAGGTCATTCCATCAGTTAACTCCATATGCCACTGTTGTAACAGCTGTTGATTCAGACCATCTAGATATCTACGGTACACGCGAAGCTTATCTGGAAAGCTTCAATAAATATACTTCGCTGATTGTTCCCGGAGGATATCTGATTGCCAAAAAAGGAATTGAACTTTCACCACGAGTACAGGAAAACGTAAAAGTTTATAGCTATGGCATTGAAGAAGGAGACTTCAGAGCTGAAAACATTAGAATTGGGAATGGAGAAATAATATTCGATTATATATCTCCGTTCGGCAATATCAAAGACATACAACTGGGAGTTCCTGTATATGTCAATATTGAAAATGGTGTGGCAGCAATGGCCCTTGCACAAATAGCGGGAGTAACCAACGAGGAGATAAAAAAAGCAATGCCAACATTTGGCGGTGTTGACAGACGTTTCGATTTTAAGATTAAAGAAGACAATCTGGTGTTCCTAAGCGACTATGCACATCATCCAGCCGAAATAAAGCAAAGTATCTCGTCAGTAAAAGCACTTTATCCTGGGAAAAAGATTACTGTAATATTCCAGCCTCACCTATACACCAGAACAAGGGACTTTTATAAGGAATTCGCATCCAGTCTGTCACTGGCCGACGAAGTCATACTTTTGGACATCTATCCGGCTAGGGAATTGCCAATTGAGGGTGTAACAAGCCGCCTGATATTCGACAATCTTGCCAACCCTGCAAAAGCAACGATGTGCAGCAAAGAAGAATTGCCGGATTTAATTGCAGGCAAAGATATCGAAATACTTATAACCCTTGGAGCGGGAGACATTGACAATATGGTTCCACAAATTTGTAATATACTTAAAAATAAATGATAAAACGAATTCTTATACTCTTGGCATTGATTGCAACATCAGTCTATCTGGTGCTGGCTGTCACTCTATTTAATGCAAAGCCGCTGGAACGGCCTTGCAAGGGTATGGAATTGAAAATAATGGACGATATTGATTATGGTTTCATAACGCTTCGTGACATTGAGAGTTCACTGAAAAAAGAAAAGCTGCTGCCTGTCGGAATGAAACAGAAGGATATCAACACACGCAATATGGAAATATTGCTTGAGAAAAATCCATTCATTAAAGACGCTGAATGCTATATCACAGCCAGCGGCAAAGTAAACATAAACATATATCAGAGGATTCCTCTCATGAGAGTAATGAGCAGCAATGGTGACAACTATTATATAGACAATGAAGGAAAAGCCATGAATGCCAACGGGAAACCGGTACACGTAGCAGTAGCGACAGGATATATCGACCGTAAATTTGCACAGGATAAACTTTACGAACTGGCGTTATTCCTGAAATCGGATGAGTTTTGGAATGCACAGATAGAACAGGTTAACGTCACGCCCAAGAAGGAAATAGAACTTGTTCCAAGGGTTGGCGGACACATACTTTTCATTGGGAAACCTGAAATGTATGAAACAAAATTCCGAAAGCTAAAAGCCTTCTACACTGAAGGTCTGAACAAGGTAGGATGGAACAAATATGAACGTATAAGCGTTGAATTCAACAACCAGATAATTTGCACAAAAAAGGAGTAATAATATATGGCAGCAACAGATTTCATAGTAGCAATAGAACTTGGTTCGACAGAAATTACCGGTATAGCCGGCAAGAAAAACGCGGATGGCAGTGTTAACATATTGGCACATTCATCTGAAAAATCGGACGACTGTATTAAGAAGGGAGTAATCTATAATCTGGACAAGACTACACAGAAACTTACTTCCGTAATCAAAGACCTGGAGAACAAACTCCAAGCCGGTATAAAAAAGGTTTACATCGGTGTTGGAGGTTTATCGCTAAGAAGCGTAAAGAACTCCGAGACAAGACAATTGGGCGATGACACAAGAATATCGCAAGCCATCATAGACAGTATGATGGAAGCCAATATGGACACTCCTTTGATGGATTATGAAATTCTGGCCGTTGAGCCACAAGAATATAAGGTTGGCAACAACCTGCTGACAGAACCAGTAGGAACTACAGCCAGCAGCATAGAGGGGAACTACCTTAATATCATAGCACGCCCTTCTGTAAAACAGAATATCAGACAATGTCTGTCACATACAGGATACGAAATAGCCGGATTTACTATTTCGCCTATGGCAACGGCAGATACTGTGCTTACTACTAACGAGAAAAGGTCAGGATGTGCCCTCATAGATTTTGGTGCTGATACCACAACTGTTGCCATATATAAAAACAATATACTCCGCCATGTATGCGTCATTCCTTTGGGAGGAAACAATATCACTAAAGATATTTGCAGTAAGCAGATTGAAGAAGATGATGCCGAACTTATCAAACTAAGATACGCATCAGCATATACAGAGCACAAAGAAGGAGAAGATATACAGGATTTTGACATTACAATAGACGGAAAGTTCTCCATCCAGTCAAGAGTGCTTGAAGATATAGTTGAAGCAAGAGTAAACGAAATAATCACCAACGTATTCAACCAGATAAAGTTGTCGAATTACAGCGACAGCCTAATGGCCGGTATAGTTGTGACCGGTGGTGTTTCCAACATGCCAAATATAGACAAGGCAATAACAAACATCACAAAAATAGAAAAGGTACGAATTGCACACGCAGGCGAAACAAACGTATCTGGAAATACAAATCTTCCTAAAGATGGAACATCGAACACCATTATAGGAATATTACTTTCAGGTGAAGAAAATTGCTGCAGAGTAGATCCGAGAAAAGGACATCAGCTTGATTTCAATGAAGAGACTCAACCTGAAAAAGAGGAAAAGACATCCGACAGTGAGCTTTCCGATAACAGCACTACCACTCCGGTACAGCAGGAACCTGCTCCAAAAGTGGAAATAGTAGATCATACCAAAGAATGCCACCAACTGGTAATTAAAGCTTCACAACTGATATTAAGCAGAAACTACACCGAGGCTCTGGAAGTTTTGGCCAAAGCAAAACTTATGAACGTTGAATCAAAAGCAAGAGAAATAGAATCTCTTGAAAAGGAAGCACAAAGATTACTTGAAGAAGCTGAAAGAGTTATAAAAATAAAAGAAGCACAGCAACAGGCAGAGAAACAGAGAGAGAAACAAAGAAAGGAAGAATGTGACAAGATACTGGAAGAGGCTATAGAGCTTATTGATAAAGAACATTACAAGTCGGCAAAAGAAAGACTGGAAACAGCAAAGAGCTATAATATTCCGGAATGTAACGTTATAATAGAGGATTTGGAAGAAAAAATAATAAAGACTCAGAAGAACAAGAAAAGAAGTATCTTCGACCGTATAAAACAAGGAATGACAAAAGCATCCGAAGAGCTTTTTGACGGAATAAAATAAGAATCCGACAATCTGCTATAAATTACTTCCACTCCTTGAGATAATAAACTGTAAACTAAAAAACTAAAACGATATGTCAGACGAAACAACAATGCCTTTCGATTTTCCGAGAGACGTACAACATATAATAA
Source organism: Candidatus Phocaeicola faecipullorum (assembly GCA_018884025.1). Lineage (GTDB taxonomy): Bacteria > Bacteroidota > Bacteroidia > Bacteroidales > Bacteroidaceae > Phocaeicola > Phocaeicola faecipullorum. The sequence continues at coordinate 5,174 of JAHLFB010000230.1, read as the reverse complement.
AAGTCATAGGTGTAGGTGGTGGTGGCGGCAACGCCGTAAACCATATGTACAGAGAAGGTATCCACGATGTAAACTTCGTTGTCTGCAACACTGATAATCAGGCACTGGACGAATCGCCAGTACCTATAAAGCTACAGTTGGGTAGTGAAGGTCTGGGTGCAGGAAACCGTCCGGAAAGAGCCAGAGCCGCAGCCGAAGAAAGTATTGAGCAGGTAAAAAGCATGCTTAGCGACGGATGCCGAATGGCATTCATCACAGCAGGTATGGGTGGAGGAACAGGTACAGGTGCTGCCCCAATCATAGCTAAAGCCGCCAAAGACATGGAAATCCTTACCGTAGGTATCGTGACTATACCTTTCCTGTTTGAAGGAAACAAGAAGATAGACCAGGCACTTGACGGTGTAGAGGAGATGAGCAAACATGTTGACGCACTGCTCGTAATAAACAATGAAAGATTGCGCGATGTCTATTCAGACATAAGCGTAATGAACGCTTTCGGAAGGGCAGACGACACATTGTCTGTAGCAGCAAAAAGTATAGCAGAAATAATCACACTCAGAGGTAAAATAAACCTTGACTTCAACGATGTAAAAACAGTGTTGAAAGACGGAGGTGTTGCCATAATGAGTACAGGCTATGGTGAAGGAGAAGGCAGAGTAACAAAAGCAATCAACGATGCGCTCAATTCACCGCTATTGAACAACAATGACATTTTCAATTCAAAGAAAGTGCTGTTCGTAATAACCTACAGCCCTACCAGTGAACTCATGATGAACGAAATGGATGAGATACACGATTTCATGAGCAAATTCGGAAAAGACTTTGAAACGAAATGGGGATTGTATGAGGACAGCAACCTGGGTTCAAAAATCAAGTTCACTATCCTGGCTACAGGTTTCGGCATATCAGATGTACCAGGCATGGATAATGTAATGCAGAAACATACAAGGGAAGAAGAAGAACGTCTGGCAGAACAAGAAGAAATAAGACAAAAGAAAGAAGACCGAAGAAGCAACTATTATAACATTGTAAGAACCAACAGAAAAAAAAGACACCATCTATATGTGTTCAGTCAGGAAGACCTTGACAATGACGATATAATAAGCATGGTTGAAACAATACCAACCTACAAGAGGACCAAAAGTGAACTTGAAAGCATTCAGTCCAAAGCCGCTATGCAGGAAACGCCGGCACAGACATCCGATGCAAATGGAGCTGAAAGCACGGTAATAAGTTTCTTCTGATTCCATAAACGACAAAAAAACTTTAAAACTCATAAACCTAAAAATTTAAACATATGGATTTATTTGAACAGATAAGCAACGATATCAAGGAAGCCATGAAGGCAAAAGACAAAGTGAAACTGGAAACTTTACGTAACGTAAAAAAATTCTTCCTTGAAGCAAAAACAGCACCGGGAGCTAACGACACTCTAACAGACGAAGCCGCATTGAAAATCATGCAGAAACTTGTAAAACAAGGCAAAGACTCTGCAGCAGTATATGAAGGACAAGGACGTGCAGACCTGGCAGAAAGCGAAATGGCTCAGGTCAGAATTATAGAAACGTATCTTCCTAAACAACTTTCAGCCGAAGAACTTGAGGCAAAACTGAAAGAAATCATAGCCCGTACAGGAGCAAAGGACGGAAAAGATATGGGAAAAGTTATGGGAGTAGCATCTAAAGAACTGGCAGGTCTGGCAGAAGGAAGAGCCATATCAGCCAAAGTCAAGGAACTATTGGGATGACCTCTTAATAAAAAAATAAAAAACAAACGGTATATACATTATTGCACAAACCACAAAGTGCACATAATTATATACCGTTTTTTGATAATATAAAAATGAAAATATTATTTTTATGAGCGAATTTTTCTTGGAAGCGCATGACATTGTAAAGAGTTATGCCAACCACACAGCACTAAAAGGTGTAAGTATAAACGTTCCAAAGGGAAAAGTTTTCGGATTACTCGGTCCCAATGGAGCAGGGAAAACCACACTGATAAGAATCATTAACCGCATAACGGCACCAGACTCAGGTGAAGTATATTTCAACGGTCATTTGTCAAGCCCTGATGACATCTATAATATAGGATACCTTCCGGAGGAAAGAGGACTATACAAGAAAATGAAAGTGGGAGAACAGGCAATTTACCTGGCACAACTGAAAGGCCTCAACAAACATGAAGCAGCAAAAAGACTTAAAGAATGGTTTGACAAGTTTGAAATAACACAATGGTGGGACAAAAAGCTAGAAGAGTTGTCAAAAGGTATGCAACAGAAAGTACAATTCGTAATAACCGTACTTCACAAGCCTCAACTCCTGATTTTTGACGAACCTTTCTCTGGCTTCGACCCTGTAAACGCAGAACTACTGAAAAGAGAGATACTGGAACTTAAGAACCAGGGACACACAATAATCTTCTCTACACACAACATGTCATCTGTAGAGGAGATATGCGACAACATAGCACTCATCAACCACTCACAAGTGGTGCTTCAAGGAGAAGTTAACGACGTTCGCTCACGCTTCAAGACAAACACATACAAAGTAGGTGTAGCCACCGGAAAAGAGCTCCACACGGATGATAAATTATTCAATATAATATCGTCAGAAAACAAAGGTAACGAACATTCATATACCATAAAAAAAACAAGTGATATAACAAATTCACAACTTATTTCATCCATAGCCGCAAATAATGAAATAATTTCATTTACAGAATGTCTTCCGTCAATGAACGAAATATTCATAAAGACTGTGGAAAACAGTAATCTTAAATAACCACACTAGCATATCAAACATATGAACAAAACATTTATCATTATACACCGCGAGTTCATGAACCGTGTAAGCAAGAAATCATTTATTATACTCACCATACTTATGCCATTCATATTCGCGGCACTGATATTCGTACCATTGATGTTGTCGATGGTAAAAAGCGATGAACAGAAAAACATAGCGGTAATAGACCACACCGGAAAATATTTCCCGATGCTGAAAAACGACGAGTCGTATATTTTCTTCCCGGAAACGGAAATGAAAGATGAATTCCGTTCGGACACCACCGTTTATAGCGCAGTAGTAGAAATCACATCCGACCTTATAGAAAATCCTGACGGAGCAGCAATATACTCTCGAAAGGAAATACCACAGGGACTGTCACGCATGGTAAACAATGCCATAAACGAACAAATCAGACACGACAAACTGCTAAACTATAATATTCCCCAATTGAAGGAAATAATGGCAGACTTTGAGAGTTCATATAATATCAGGACCATAAAATGGAGCGACGACGGCAGCGAAAGCGAATCAAACGCGGGAGTAGCCGTAGCGGCAGGTATGATACTGACTTTCCTAATTTACATGTTCGTAATGTCGTATGGCGGAATGGTTATGCAGAGTGTAATGGAAGAAAAGACCAACCGTATAGTGGAACTTATGATATCTTCAGTCCGCCCGTTTCAGCTCATGATAGGAAAAATCATCGGAATAGGCCTGGTAGGAATTCTGCAATTGGCAATATGGGGAGCTATGCTTGTAGTAATACTTACGGCGGCTGGAATTGTGTTCGGTGTATCGGCTATGTCAAACCCTGACATGATGATGTCAGCAACATCGGCACCTATGCCGGAACCGACAGAAGCCAATGCCATACTTGCATCAATACACAATCTTAACCTACCCGCACTTGGCGGTCTGTTCGTCTTGAATTTCATAGGCGGATATCTGGTATATGCGTCAATATTCGCAGCTATAGGCGCATCAATCAATGAAGCAGAAGACTCACAGCAGTTTATGACACCAATCGTATTTCTGCTTATCTTCGCACTATATGCTGCTATATACAGTGCCGAAAACGCCGACGGACCACTGGCCGTATGGTGTTCCATGATACCTTTCACCTCGCCTATAGTGTCTATGGTACGTGTATCGCTTGATGCCCCAGTATGGCAGACCACTGTTTCATTAATCATCCTGTACGCGTCAGCATTCTTCCTTATATGGGTAGCCGGCAAAATTTACAGGGTGGGAATACTCATGTACGGGAAAAAGCCTTCACTGAAAGAAATGATGAAATGGATAAGCTATAAGTAATCCGTAATCTATCGCTGCCGACACGTGTCAGCAATGCTACCGACAGCTGTCAGTCATATTGCCGACACGTGTCAGCAGCACTGCTGACAGCTGTCGGCAGACAAAGATATATGGATACATTGCGTCAGACCACATTTCCACACATCTTATATAAACAACTCCTGTAAAACCGGCAATGACTTAAGTTCCGGGAAATCAGGCAAATGTAAACGATAATACTCATTGATAATATCCAGACATCTGTTTCTCTCCATACGGTTCATGGCAAACAGATGCATATTATCGTACTTCATTCGCATCAGATTGACTATACGCGCTGACTCCTCTGGTTGGAGGAACATCCCATGGAAAGGTTTCTCCATTGTAAAACAGGCATTCATCAGGTCGAAATAAGCACCTTCGGCATAATCTTCAGTATTTGGATAAAGTCCGAGAAACCTTGTCAAACGAATGAGAAACACGAGATGAAAATTAGAAAAATTTTTTTCGCAAGCGTCAAGCCACATTATCGAACCTACCAAATACGAAAAAAGAGTTTCATCCCTACCCTCTTCTTTCAAGGCACGGAAAAGAAACTCTGACAGAAACATTGCTATTCCTGATTTATATGGATCATATGGAAGTGAAGTGAGAATATGCCACAATCTGGCTTCACGGACAGGATGTAACGAAGCACGCAGACGAACTTCTGCATCTATCTCAACCATTGCAAAAGGCTGAAACAGAAGACTCATCGCACCTTTTTTCTTTGAACGTGACACAGGTATAAGAAAAGACATTCGCCCATTCTCACGTGTGAAGATATGGGCGATGTTCTTTGTATCATTATACTTGAATGAACATAATACTATTCCTTGATATCTCTGCAACATATTGATGCAAAGATATGAAAACTAAACAAAAGACTATTGGTTTGACTAAGATTAAAAATATTAAAAAGTGGCAGAGTCAACCAGCGAGTGCAACATTACGAAATATTTTTGAAAAAGACCTCCTTAGGCGTCAGAAAATTGAGCTTTTCCCTCGGCCTAGCGTTGATTTTCTTCCTGATTTTAGCAATTTTCCCTTCTG
>JAHLFB010000229.1 GCA_018884025.1 Candidatus Phocaeicola faecipullorum | reverse complement strand
GGTTTATATTTTATTACTGATTTAACATTTCATATTTCTTTAATTTTATGAATTAAAAATGAATTGATATTCGATTTTGTTATATCTTTTTGCTTTTTGATTCTATTTTTCAGTAATATTTTGTTGTTTATTTGAATAAATATATATCTTTGCGATGTTGTTAATAGGTTTTAATATGTATTTATGAAGTATTATCAACTGAATGAGATTTATTTTTATGTTTAATCAAAGGAGGGATTTATGAAAAGAAAACTAACATTGATGCTGGCCCTGCTGTTTGTATGGACAGGTGTAGCATGGTCGCAAGGAGTAACTGTAAAAGGTGTAGTAACTTCCGAAGAAGACGGATTGCCCATTGTTGGGGCCTCAGTATTGGTAAAGGGTACTACCCAGGGAACCATTACGGATGTAGATGGTAACTTTGTGATTTCGGGAGTGAAGGCTGGTAGCAAAACTTTAATTGTTTCTTTCGTGGGAATGAAAAGCAGGGAAGTGGCAATAAAACCAGTGATGAAAGTTGTGCTACAGTCAGATACGGAGACTTTGGATGAGATTGTGGTTACTGCGATGGGTATTTCTCGTCAGAAAAAAGCATTAGGATATGCAGTTAGTGAAGTTAAGGGAGATGAAATGATGAAGTCTCGTGGTGGAGTAACAAATCCTGTTAATAGTTTACAGGGAAAGGTTGCTGGTTTGCAGATTTCAAGTGGAACGGGTTCTATGGGAGGCTCGTCTAAAGTCCTGATTCGCGGTGTGAGCTCCATATCAGGAAATAATCAGCCATTATTTGTTGTAGATGGTGTTCCCATTGAAGGTACCGATTTTAACTCAACAGAAACAGCGCGTGGTGGTTCAGGTTATGACTATGGTAACTTGATTCAGGATATTAATCCGGATGACATTGAGGATATTTCTGTATTGAAGGGTGCTAGTGCGACTGCTTTATATGGATCTCGTGCCAATAATGGTGTGATTATGATTACAACTAAAAAAGGTAAGAAATCTGAAGGATTAGGAGTGACATTTACCTCTTCTGTTGGCTTTGAGCTTGTTAATAAATTGCCTAAGTTGCAAACGTTATATGGTGGTGGTTATGGTGATAGTTTTGAACAAGTGGTAATCAACGGAAAGACCTATAATTATCCGGATTACGCAACAGATGAAAGTTGGGGACCGAAATACGATGGTCAGGAAGTTCTTTCATGGTATGACCTTGCCAAATGGGAAGCAAACGGTAAGCAAGGAGATCCTACAACGTCTAAATGGCAAGCACCAGAACATGATATTGATGACTTTTTTGAAACTGGCGTTTCATTTACCAACAACGTGTCTATATCACAGTCTACGGATTTGGCTTCTTTCCGTATTTCTTATACGAATACAGACTTAAAAGGGTATATGCCTAACAGCTCCATGTCAAAGAATGTGTTGAATGCGTCTGGAACGATTTTCAGTGCAGACAAAAAATTCCAGGCCTTTACAAATATCAGCTATTTTAATTCTCGTGCTAAAGGTCGTCCTGAAACAGGGTACGGAGATAATAACGTGATGGTGAAGTTTGTACAATGGGGACATCGTGACTTAGATATGGCTCAGGCTAAGGATTTGTATATAATGCCAGATGGAACACAAGCTACATGGAATCGTAGTGCTTGGGATAATCCGACACCCGCTTATTCAAATAACCCATATTGGAGCCGTTATATGAACTATCAGAATGATTCGCGTAATCGTGTGTATGGTAATGTGGGTTTTTCTTATGCTATATTGCCTGAATTGAAATTCCAGTACAAAGCTAATTTGGATTTCTTTGTGGACAAACAGTATGAACGCAATGCGGTTGGTTCTCAGGAGCAATCCAGATATAAGGAGATTTCTCGTCAGCAATATGAAACGAACCATGAATTTATGTTGATGTTTAATAAGGACTTGAATGATTTCTCTTTGGGGGCAAATTTAGGTGCGAATATGATGAACCGTCGCTATGAGTATGTGTACGGTGAGACAGTGGGTGGATTGGCTATTCCATTATTCTATAACTTATCCAACTCTATTTCTCAAGCGGCTTCATATAATTATTTAGAGAAAAAAGGAATTAATTCTTTCTTTGGAAACGTTAGTGCTGGTTGGAAAAGCATGGTGTTCTTGGAAGCTTCATTGAGAAATGATAAATCTTCAACGCTGCCTAAAGGAAACAATTCTTACTGGTATCCATCATTGACTGCAAGTTTTGTATTTTCGGAATTGTTAAAAGAGAAGGCGGACTGGTTGTCTTTTGGTAAGATTCGTGCTGGTTGGGCTAAGGTCGGTAATGATACGGATCCATATCAGGTATTGTCTACTTATCAGCAGTATACTAATATCGATTCTTCTACTCCTGGTTATCGTTTGCCGAATACATTGAATAATGCGGACTTGAAGCCAGAAACAACAACTTCTTATGAGTTTGGTTTAGAAATGGCATTTTTAAATAACCGTTTAGGTTTTGATTTGACTTATTATTCTACTGAAACTAAAGATCAGATTATACCATTGTCTGTGTCTGGAGCGACAGGTTATATTTATAAAGTTGTCAATTCAGGTGTTATCAGTAATAAGGGTGTGGAATTTGCATTCCATGCGACTCCAATTCAGACCCGTAAATTTACCTGGAACACTACTTTGACTTTATCTTCTAATAAGAACAAAGTAAAAGAGTTGATTGATGGAGTTGATTATTACCGTATTACTTCAGCACCGTTTACTGTGGAAATTGGAGCCATGAAGGGTGAACCTTACGGAGTGATTATGGGTACGAATTTTGTGTTTGACGAAAATGGTAATAAGATGATTGATCCAGAAACTGGGCTTTATCAGGTTACGGATGGGAATGAGAACTTGGGTAGTATTTACCCTGACTTTACCGGTGGTTGGAGTAATACCTTCAAGATTGGGAATTTTGATTTGAGTGTTTTGTTGGATTTCTCTAAAGGTGGACATTATTTCTCAACTTCTTACATGTGGGGTATGTATTCCGGTATGTTGGAAGAGTCAGCAGCTAATGGTATCCGTGAAAATGGTATCTTGTTACAGGGGGTTATTGATGATAAAGGTACTCCTAATACGACAGTTGCCAATGGACAGGCTTATTGTGAGGATTTCTATACAGGTCCGGCAGCACAGTCTGTATTTAAATCAGACTATGTTAAGTTGCGCGAAATAAATGTGGGCTACACGTTCCCGATGAAGAAGAATTACTTTATTAAGGACTTGCGAATTTCTGCTTACGGTCGTAACTTGGCTGTATGGGGACCGGATACCAAACATTTTGATCCGGAAATGATTGTAACGAGTTCGGGTAATGTGCAAGGTATTGAAGGTGGTGCCATTCCATCTGTGGCAAACTTTGGTGCAAGTGTAAGTTTAAAATTCTAATTATGATGACTATGATTAAAAAAATATATAAGTATCTATTTTGTGGTGCATTGGGATTATCTGTTGTGGGATGTGCTGATTTAGATTCATTAAATTCGGATCCGAATAATCCAGAAAATGTTCCTTCGAATATGTTGATGAGTGGAGCCGAAAAATGGGCTGTGGATAATGTGTATGATCTTTGGTTTAGCGGACGTCAATGTTTGCTGTATGCTCAGTATTGGGCACAGCGTAACTATACGGAGGAAGACCGCTATCAGATTCGTGAGTCTACCAATAACAATTATTTCAATTATCTGTATATGGGAATCGCTAACTTCCAGAAAGTGATAGACCTGAATACGGATGAAGCAACTGCTTCTACCAATTCAGCTTATGGCGCTAATGTCAATCAGATTGCTGCTGCTAAAATTATGAAGGTATGGTTGATGAATGTTATTACAGATACTTGGGGTAATGTGCCGTATTCTGAAATTTCTCAGTTGGAAGATGGCGTATTGTATTGTAAATATGATAGTCAGAAAGATATTTATGATGGGATGATTGCAGAACTTACCGAAGCGGTTAATATGATTGATGAGAGTGAGCCTGCTTTTACCTCTGGTGATGTGATTTATGGTGGGGATGCTTCTAAGTGGAAGAAATTTGGCAATTCCTTGAAATGTCGTTTGGCTATTCATTTGTCAAAAGTTGATAGTAACTGGAAAACTTATATTCAGGAGGCTTTGGCAAGTGGTGTGTTTGAGAGCAATGAGGATGTTGCTGCCTTTAAGTATGTTTCTTCCGGTTCGGATTATTCACAGTTTTATAGCGGTACATATGTAGATGGGCGTAATGATTTTACCATCACCGAACAATTTGTAAATATTTTGAAAGGTGAAGCGGATGTCATAAACGGAAAAAGTCATCCTTGGGAGGGAACTTGGGATCCTCGATTGGAAATGTATACAACAAGTGCTACATATAAGATTGATGGAGAAACTGTTACGGGATACAATGGCTTTCCATACGGTACTCCTAGCTCTGAATCTACTGCGGCGCGTGCAAATACTCCAAACTGGTATAATAATACGCCGATGTTTCTCGAACCTGATTTTGCCATGCCTTTGATGACGTATGCAGAAGTGAAATTTATTGAAAGTGAATATAACGGATTTGATGTGGCTGATTATCAGGAGGGGATTCGTGCATCGATTGAATATTGGTCGGCTCAGTCTGGGATAGAAGTCGCTTCTTCTGATTTGGATGCATATGTGGCAGCTGTTTCTTCAAACGTAGATGCAGAAGCGGTTGCTGTGCAGAAGTATATTGATCTTTTCTTAAATGGAACTGAAGCTTGGACAGAAATCAGACGAACAGGGTATCCGGAACAATTGATTCGTCCGGGAGAAAAGGAAACGTACGAAGTTCGTGACAGTGAAGGTAAACTTTTGGACACAAAAGAGGTAATATTTACTCCATTATCAGAAGTAAAAAATGATATTATTGCTCGTGTAAAATATCCGACCAATGAAAGTACTCTTAATGGAAAAAATTGGACAGAAGCGGTAAGCAAATTGGAGGATGGTACAAATAATTATTACTCTAAAATGTATTGGGATGTTCGGACATCCGTTTATGACCATCCGGTAAATAAATAAATGTCTCTCTTTTAATTTGCATTTTGAAGGGGTTTCTCAGTGATGAGGGGCCTCTTTTTTTATTTTATGAATTCTGTTAACTGCTTTGAATATTTCGCCATGGTGGTTAATGTATGTTGTAAAGCATTCTTTTTTAGCCCTGTATTTTGCTATTCCGGATAAAATAAATACTTTTGTATTGTGTTTTTCATAGTATTAGATTTAAGGTTAACAAAGGTTGGAGTTCAGCGGAACTCCTTTTTTTATGCCCTTTTCCGTGCAATATTTCCTTTTGTTTTTGTTCGTGAAAAAAAACGCCCTTGCGTTCCATCCAAAACGCACTTGCGTTTGAACTAAAACGTCCTTGCGTTTTTTGGAAGGCTTCATCTGGGGCGGATGAGGTGCTTTCCGATAGCCAGAATTCGTCTGTACCTACGCGCGTACACGTACGCGCCCGCACGAATTATATAATGTAGGGGATTTCACACGGATTTCTACATAGCAATAAAAAATATTCTGTATAGCATAAAGTAAATCAATGAGTTAGCTAAAAACCTGAAAAAACTTTGCAAAAAAGTATGCAGTAAAAGTTGCGGAAACGGAAAAAGTCTGTACCTTTGCAACCGCTTTCGAGAGGGAGAGCCGCTGAAGATGACAGACTGAGTGAAGTTGAGGCTACGGGAGACAGTGCTGATTGCTGCACCGAGTATCTTACCTTGCGGATGTGCAAGGGAGCGAGAAAGGATAAGCCGCACGCCTTCTGAAAACCTTCCGAAATTTTTTTGAAAAAAAACTTCGAAAAAAATTGGAGGTTATGAAAAAACGCCTTACCTTTGCAAACGCTTTCCCGCTGAAACGGGAGCCTGAAAGAAAGATAGTTCTTTGAAAGACTTTAGATAAACAGACTAGGATGTAGTACAAGAAGTAGTCCTGTATATAATATATGTATAGGAT
>JAHLFB010000228.1 GCA_018884025.1 Candidatus Phocaeicola faecipullorum | reverse complement strand
ATACCTAAATCGTAGGATAACCAATACGTTTTTTCCATATCACTGCTATCATTTTAGTCCACCAGCAAATTTACTAAAAAAACAGAAGAACAACGATTTCTAAAACATTATTTTTGACAATCCGAGCAAGATCTTACGTTTCCTTTGCCATGCCGGACGCAATGAAGCTGCCCGAATGAAGCTGCCGGGAAATGAAATTGAACACAGAGACACAGAGGCACAAAGTTTTAATTTTTAGAGAAGGCAAAGCCCACGGAGAAAAGCACTGGCTCTGTAAACTTTGTCTTCTCTTCTATATTTAGCTTTCTGTTCCTCTGTGTCCTCTGTGGTGAAATAGCAATTAAATTTGTACATATACTTACTTTATTTGTTTACAGGACAGGTTTGACTATTTCTATTTTTAATCCGAGCGCATCAATGATACGGAAAAACAACCCGACCCCTGGTTCGATAACGCCTTTCTCGATTCTTGATATATAGGTCTTGTTGGTCCCCACTCTCTCCGCCAACTCCGATTGTGTCATCTTTTCGTGTTTCCGTGCTTCGCTGATCATTTGACCGACACAATAAGCGTATGCCTCACGATGGAACTCGTCCCTTTCCGGAGTGCCCATCTTCCCGTATTTTTCATCCAATATAGCATCAAAGCTGCCAATGTCATTCCTTTCCTTCATAATATTCTTTTTTAAGTTCCAATGCTTTGTTTATTTCGCTATCAGGTGTTTTCTGTGTTTTCTTTTGGAAACCGTTGAATAGCATGATTATGTTCCCGTCATCAAAGATGAAGAATGCCCGATAAATGCATCCGTTGTATGATGCCCTGATTTCATAAAGCCCTTCGCGTATGAATTTCACGAATTTCTCACTTACACGTTCTTGAATTTTAAGCATACCCAATACGTAATCAAGTTTCTTTTGCGCTCCGCTGTCCAATGAGCGGTAGAACGAGATGAAGTAGTCTTTATAAAACAATATCTTTCTTTCTGTTTTCATGGTGCAAATATAAGCGAAGTTTACATTTATAGCAACTTTCCTTCGGACTTTTCTTTAATCCACCCAACAATTCCCCTAATATCTATCCTCCAATCCAGCAAATCAGGGTAACTTTATAATAATCTTACGCCATACCGGACGCAATGAAGCAGCCCGAATGAAGCTGCCAGAAAATAAAAGCAAAATTCCTCCGCACGGAGTTTCATTGGTTGTTCCGTGCGGAGGGATGTAAACATTACGACGCTACATAATTTTATTTATTCTGCTACATCACGTACGCATCGGACTTTTCCTTGAGAAGAATTTCTTTCGTCTGATTGCAATAACATCAGATTACCGGAGTTTCCTGTAACCGGAGAATAATAAGAAAATCCCGGACGCGATGTATTATAGCCATATGTTGTCTTCGAATAAAAATGTTCCCTACTATCTGCTTCAAACGGCAAATATTTCGGATAAGTCATATAAAGCAACATCAATTCCCGTTGGTTAGGCATACGGTAGCCATCCGGACAAATACTTCCATTGGTTTCATTTTGCCCATCATTCCAATTAATCTGTCTATTTAAAGGATATATCAGCCCATCTTTTGACTCCTCATCTACCAGCATAGCCATTCTACGGTAAGGACGGTTGGTTCGCGAACGTTCATTGTGTTTGGGTTGCACTGCAGGACTAACCACCTCTGCTGTACGTACCGAAGCTATATCCAGTGCCGACAAATCTACCCACTTTTCACTATACGTCTCGCCCAGCCTATTAGTAAATTCCCTAAAACTGCCTTCCGATGTCAAACCTGCATCCCGATAGGTTTGAGGCTCTTTATCTATATCAGCCAACGAAAGTCCCAAATTACGCACACAACGATAATCATAAAATTTCTGATTGCGGTTACTTGCTCCAAAACCATTTCCATACTCTTTTGCCGTGGCAGATTCACCCCACCTGCCTCGTGAAGCTCCTTCTTCCGCCCAAAGCACCCATGGCTCGCCCGTTTCGCTCCAATAACTGCTGCTGGCTACATGATGAGACACACGACCTTCTACTTCGTCTTCATCTACCTGATAAAGCCAAGCCTCTTTATTCAAAGACCATTCACCTACCCAAATATCTGTTAACTGGTCTATGGAAGCCAAATACCAACGGATTTCATTTTCGTCTACATAATCATCGCCATCCAAATCACGGTTTCGGGCTACGCAAGCATACCATACATTGTTATAACTCTCCTTCAAGACCCCATAACCGTTATAGTCCAAATTCATAACATCCGACCATTTCAATTCCGTATTGTCCCACGAATCACCACTCGAAGAGTCATCATTACCCGGAAGTATGTTCAACGTATTACGCCTTCCATTGCTCGTGTTATTCGTTCGGGTACCTTGTAACCGATTACCAGGTTGATTAAAAAAGTCATCTATCGGTTTTGAATTATTATAGACCCAAGTATAATCTAAAGTTGTTCCATCCAACAATGATGCTTGCAACCTTCCTGTCTCCATAATACTTTCCGTCCCCCATCCTTCCGTTACTCTTTCATCATTGATATTGTAAAACGTATGTATAGGTCTTTGTGCAATGGTAAACACACTACGAGCCAACGATGTATTGCCATCAGGGCTATAGACATTCTGCTCAGTACAAATATTCAACATTCTGTTCTCACGATTAACAACTTGTCTCCATAGTTTCAAATCTTCGGCATCGGCATCCGAATTTCCATCTAACGTTACGGGCGGTTTGTAATATTCATTATTTGGATTATAAATATACACATATTCATCTACAAAAGCGGTGATGTGAACAACCGATGTTGTACTTTCTACACTCTTATCTACATTATTATTTTCCGGATTTACAAATATATCCGATTGAGGATTATTGGCTTCCGCATATAAATGGTTTATCAACTGGTTGATATCATAAGCTACAATAAATTTATTTTCAGATGGATAATTCTGGTTTGTAGAAGGAGGAACAGCCCCCTTTCCACCAAAAGGCGGCGCAGGATTATCATTACCACTTCCGCCATCATAACACTGATAGCCTGGATATTTTACAAAATGAGTATGAGCATCATAATGCTCTATTGCCTCTTCATTGACAATAAACTGCACCCACTTATAGTCATTCAAGTCCAAGTCTGTTTGTAATGCCTTCCATTGTGTTTCGCTATAAGCACTTTTGGTCGTTTGAATCAAGCCATTATCATTACTTGAAAATTTATTTTGATCAAATACCCTCATACCTTCTTGAAAAGGTGTACTTACCGACCACGACAATCCTCTTCTTATATTGGCACGCGAAAGAGTAAAATGCGTGCGTCCGTAATGCGAATCCAAGGCTACCACTTCACTACCGGCTATAATTACATCACCCTCCACTCCTGGACGAACCTCTTTTTCCTCATCTACTTCAACAATCATAGAGTTTACCCCTGTGACGGTTACGGTATAAGTATAATGTGTATTGCGTTCGGTATCGTAATTATTCACCCTTTCTTCATCATTAGCATCATGTCCCGTATTCCCTAAATGGATAGTATAAATAGCGTCGGCTTGAATAAATTGTGTTGCACCCGAAGATCTATCTATATACGATAAAATCCCATGAATAACAACGTAAGTCGAATTATCGTTAGCATAGACAAAGTCGGTGTTACGCTCTGTCTGCTGGGGCTTATTAGGATTCTGCTCTTCTAACGTTTCTTTATTCCGTTTCTCCCGTAAAGCATAGAGCGATGAAGCATCCCCCTTCTCTTCATCTGTAATTTTTTTCTTATAAGCCAAACGGTTTTCCGGTATATAAAACTCAAAAATCTGATAACCTCCATTTTCCGAATCAAAAGGCATCACAATATTATACCCACTCATCGAATCGTAGGTTTTCTCCCCTTCCTCTTGTGTCTGATAATCATTTTCATTGGGAAAAACATAAGTGCCTTGCGGAATATTCTCTACTTGATAATAATCGGGTGTAAAAGTAAAATTTTCATAAACCCCCTTCTTATCTTCCGGTGGAGTAGCCGTTACTCGGAATGTTATGCGTGCGTCCACTCGCTCCAGTTCTATCAAAGGAAAAGGATGGGCATGTTCATTACTTTGCACATAGCCCGAAATAGTACCGTTTTCATCTACTGTGATGCCCGATGCAGAAGCTTCCAACCTACCACTCATCAGGAAAGCATTTCGTTCCACGTTATAAGGAAGGCGTAAACGAGACGTCAACCGCTGCAAGTCCCCTACATTCTCTACCGTGCTCAGTATGTCAGAAGTCAGTGTTCCCGAACCGCTCTCAGGATTACCTATGGCATACAGCTGTTTATTTGTCCCTGAATGCATAGGAAATTCCACCGTTAAACACTCATCAAGAACCGTAAAACTGGTAAAATAAGCACTATTATCCAATGAGCCATCAGCATTGAAAGCAAACAAAAACACATCGTTCACTTTATTTTCTGTTTCTGCTGACTCCGCAGAACGGGTAATCGCGACCGATTCACCTACTCCTAATGACAAAGTAATTTTTACTGGTATGCCTTCCTGTACTTTATTTACATCCGTTATTTCCAATTTATCTGTACATGCACCACCAACTGATAAAATAAGGACTAAAGGTAAAAGCAACCATAGCCTTTTATTCATAGAAAACAATATGTAGTTATTATGTCTATTCATTTGTCATCTTTTTTATTCGTACTTAATCAAATGAAGGAACAGTCACAGATACATCATTCCATGATTTCACCTTAAAATGAATGGTTATCTCGTGTTCCTCAACATTTTCGGGTTGAGAACTACCCAACCCTGAAACACTAACAACATCCAATTGATAGATATTATTACGCACGATAGCATACTCCATCGGACTAATGACATCATCTACATCATCTGCTGCATGACGAATCCAATATATATAATAACAAATGCCATCCTTAAAAGTCTCAACGTTTGGAGCCAATTCTAATTGAGTTTCACTATAATCTGGAAATGGTCCATTTGGTCCGGTAATATCATCAAACTCATATAGCCATCCGTTATACCTATAAAAAGTACCCCCTTCAAATCCCCTGGGAATATACTGTGCCTTATACATTATGCCAGTTACATACCTTTCTTGCCATTCCTTCCTATCAATGATTGTGGATAAACCCCCACTTCGATTTATATTTTCACAGACATAGTTCAAACGATAATAAAATGTTCCTCCAGTTTCTGATGAAACAGTTTTATCCAAATATACATTTATAAAATCTTCATTTCCCCAATTGGCATACTCCGTATAATAATAGGTGTAATCGTTGTTGTTCTTACCATCAATAGTTTTAGGGTCGAGCACATAATTGCTGGCTATGCCATCGGCAGTTGTCTTTTCAAGCCCTAAATAATCTATAATAGGATTGTCTAAATCGGTTCCGTCCGTCACCCGCTTAAAAGCATACGTATTGCTGCGGTAACGATTTACCAATGCGGCACCAAGAATCTTTACTTTGTCATCACCTTGATTACCGCCTGCATTCGGTGCTTTTTTTTCTACTGTATACTCCTCCTCCCACGCACAATCCACCCGTGCTGTCATCCGCTCTACATCTACTGACACTGTAATCGGATTATTCTTCGTACTTGCTTGGATTTTAACACTTGCATCTTTTTCCGATGCCATCAAAAAATAAGTATTGTTATTCGTAATCGGATTAGCTACTTGATAATCACGAAGAGTATTTAAAGTATTCAAATTTTGGGTACGTAAATCACCTGCATTAGCTATTACTAACACATCATAGGTTTGACCTATTTGTAAAATATCGGTTACTTCCTGTACGGGTGATTGCCATACAGCATCAATACCATTACTACTTGCAGATGTCTGTAGCAATTGGTCAAAATAAAGGCGACAGACAATACTAGGATTATCCGTCGAATTTATCCCCAAACGTTCCCCTGTATTTTCATCCACTTCTCCTTGGAAGAAAAACACATTCAAGTCATGCACCATATTCTCTTCCCCTTCTCCTGCTTGATTGCCATCTCCATTTTCTCCTCCGGTGGGATTATAGTCATCCGTAGCACCATCCGCACGGCTGCTATTTCCTCCCTCGGTATTCACCACCACACTGACGTACACACCGCTGCCGGACTCTTCTTCTTCCGCTACCGGAGCGGGAAGGGAGTCTTTCTTGCAGCTGGCGGCTGTCAGTGCCAACAGGAGGGTGAGGGACAGGTATGTCAATCGAGTTAGTTTCATGTCGGGTTTCGGGGTTTAGTCTAATGATACATTCTGGATGCGCTTGCTCCAGCCGAGAATGCCGATGGAAACGTCGGTGTACTGCCACTCGCCTCCTTTCAGGAAGAAGGTGAGGCGGAAGTCGT
>JAHLFB010000227.1 GCA_018884025.1 Candidatus Phocaeicola faecipullorum | reverse complement strand
CTTATAGCCTCTTCATTATATACGTTCACCAGCATGTTCAACATGTCTTCCGCGCGTTCAGATGAATTATCCTTAAGCGCGAGTGTAAGTATTGAAGATTCCTCTTCTACCTGTTTCACCGCAATACTGTTTCTGTAGCCGGACACCACAGCGTCCAGAGGAGTCTTACATACTCTAACCGGTACGCCAAACCATGATTTTGTAATGAAATTTGTAGGTGTTATGACCACTTTTCCCTCGTTCAGCGAAAGTGTATCATTAAGTTCCACTACAAGGCGCTCACCGTTTTCTGCCATTGAGAAATCTGAAACAGCAACAGAATCCTTGTTCAGTAAAGTAACAGTAAATGCCACATACTGCTCCGGAAGCATATCCGCAAAGCTGACCGCTACAGGAGATTTCGTATAAAGTTCCACATCCCTCAGTCCATCCTCCA
The DNA here is from genome assembly GCA_018884025.1 of Candidatus Phocaeicola faecipullorum. Taxonomy (GTDB): domain Bacteria; phylum Bacteroidota; class Bacteroidia; order Bacteroidales; family Bacteroidaceae; genus Phocaeicola; species Phocaeicola faecipullorum. The sequence goes on along the minus strand of JAHLFB010000227.1, from coordinate 8,222 downwards.
TCTTATAGCTTACATCGGCATGTGTACGGCTAACCACCTCACGTATCAGTTTCTTGGAATTGAACTGTAACATCTCATTCGACACATTCACTTTATTTATAAAGTTATCGAAACGGTCGAGACCCGTTGTAGTTGTCTTATTCGAAGGGTCCTTTATTATAACAGTAGCAGAGCCAAAATATACAAACGGAGCCGTAGCATATTTATACCACGCTATTCCTCCGAAAATCAGAACAGACAGAAGGAACCACTTCCATTTGGAAGCCAAATACATAAGCAGGTCAAGCAGATTTATACTCTGCTCATTTTTATTAGATTGAGTATCGTTTTGCATTTCCTTTCCAATAATTAATTATTTAAGTACCCACAAAATAGAAGTGACCAGACTAGCAATTGATATCAACAATGTTGTAATTTGCCATCCTCTGTCCTCAGCATCTTTTTTGCGGTATTTGGGTTCTACATATACTATATCATTCTGTTGCAAGTAAAAACATGGTGACTGGAATATATCCGTGCTTCTCAAGTCATGAATAAACATCTGTTTTTCATTACCCACTTCACGTATCACTTTTACCCTGTCAATTCTTGCTTTCGATGTCAAATCTCCGGCATTGGCTATCGCTTCGAGAATAGTAATGCGGTCGCCATTGACAGTAAATGTACCATTATTGGCAACAGCTCCCAAGACAGTGTATTTAAAGTTCAGGAATTCAACTGAGACCAACGGGTCTTTAATATATTCCCCCTGTTTAATACGCGATTCTATAAGGTTTTTCACTTCACTTATTTTAAGTCCGTCAACATGAAGTTTTCCGAGTATAGGAAAATCTATGTTTCCCAACGCATCCACACGATAGCCTTTTTCGTTTACACTAGCCTCGGAAGGACTAATACTACCGTCCGCATTAACCCTGAAGTTTCCTCCCTGAATATTGAACGGGATAGCCAATTCCGGGTTCTTACAGCTCACCAATATACTAAGACGGTCGTCACAATGAACTTCCGCCTCATATTTCATCTCTATTGGATACTTCTCGCCCATCTGCATATCATTAAGATAAACAAAATCCTTGCGTGAAGCACATGAAGCCAACAGCCACAAGGCCATCAAACCTACAACAACAACTTTTTTATCCATTTACACTTTTTATTTTTTTACTTTTTTAAATCCTTCTCTGCAAATGCATGCCGCATCAATATCCGGCAAGCATTCCATAACACCAACATTAACAAGTTCTGAAACACGAGCTAAAGTCTGATGCATATAATTTTGTAATACTGTATTATTTCTTATTACTGAACATCCAGGCAGTATATTTATAAATGCCTGAAAACCATCACATATTGAGAATCTGTTAAATGCCGCTTGTCTTAATCTTGCAATTCCTCCAACCGGGACAATAACGTCTATATAACAAGGAGTCTTACCGCTCCACGGAGTTCCGGCTGCCATCACAACGTCATTTTTTATCAGCATGGTAGGATTATCATCATTCATCAGACTACAGCCATGGAATGTTTTAATCCACAACCCTGAATGTGTACTCTTTCCCGTTCCGCTTTTTCCCATAAATAGATAAGCTCTTCCGTCAAGAATGACAGACGATGCATGAACTGAGATTCCACCATAAGGAATAATAGCCTGAGAATATACCATGCGTAGCAAAGAACTGACGACCTCCCCTACATATCTGTCACCACCGTTTATATAAGCATCAGTCATTTTGAAACTACTGTCTGAAACCGCACAATGTTCCATATCATCATTCCTGAAACTGATTTTCATACAATAACCTCCATCCATTGAATACAGTCTCACTCTTCCCATATCATTGAGAGACTCGTCAATAAACAGATACTCTGTATCAGGGTTTTCAGAATATTCACAGTAATTCACACGAAAGATGAACAATGGTTCCTTATCCAAAGCCTTACTATATCTAAAAGGCCTGAAAGTAGGGAGCAGTTTTTCTATATCTGTGTCATGAGGAACTATAACTTCAAAAACAAATCCTGCTACATTGAAAAAATATTCGTTCATAATCATAATTGTCCTTTAACCAGTCCGGCAAATGTCCAGAATCCCTCTACAGGCGCATATCTCAACATAAATCCCATATTACTGAAAAACGAGAGCATCGTATCAAATTTTGCCATCATCTTCGACTTTCCTTCCGATTTTCTTCTACAATGGTCCATTCCAAAATTTCCACCTTTCATTATAATATCTTTCAGAATAGCAGAAGACTTTTCCCTTTCACTGAAAATCAAAAATTTCTCATCCAAACCAAGATAATCCACCATAAAAGCATTAAGTAAACGAGTCCATTTGGTTATACCCAATTCATCACAATATTTTTTCATTTCCACCTTACTGTAACAGTCGTTAAGACTATAACAAGCCCTTGCCATATCGCAAAGTTGTCTGAGGCCGATACCCCATCCTAATGAATGTTTCAATATATGAGTATTAATCAACAGCAGATTAATAACTGGTGAAGGGACTGATATTTCTGTTCCGCAACCGTTCAAACAAACTTTTGTATATCCAAATGATTTTTCCAGGTTTCTTATACGTTTTCTTTTGAAAGGATTACATATGTCAACAAGGAACTTATGTATCTCAACTTCAACGTTCCGGAAACGGAAATTATAGCTTCCGTCAGGCATTTCATTGACTTTACATTCCAGCCGATTCACTATTTCGACAGCCTTCCGTAAATCATCTTTACTAGTGAAATACAGGTCTATATCTCCACACTCTCTAGACAATGGATTTTCATAAAATGTAGCAACTCCCTGTCCCTTCTGTAACACCGGATTAAGTCCGTTCATGGCAAACGTACAATAAAGTTCATGCAAACATTTGTTCATTTTACCATTAAATTTTTCTATGACATCAACGGCAGCTACCCATTTCAACAATATGTCTTGTGGAGGGAATAACGCTTCAGGCATCATACAAATGCCTTGATATACCAAAGCCGTAACAGTCTGTTTTCTGGTCATGACAAATACATTCCACCATTCGTCGCGGGTAAGCGGAAAGATGGAAAGTTCATCCGGTTCTCTTTCCCAAAGGCCTGCTCTCAATAATGAGAAAAACGCTTTTTCCAGTTTTTCTTGCCCTATCATCATCTATTGTTCCAGCAGTCCGAATTTTGTCCATTCACAGATTTGCGCTTCTATGTCTTTTACGGCTACATTCATATCCACATCATATTCACTGCATAGCCATTCAGCAAGTTCCTTCACAGAATAATTCTTTTCACCAATTTTCTGCCATATCATGGCTGCTGATTCATTCATACAATAAACATCAGACATATCAGCTTTTCCGTTGCTGGTATCGACTATAAGATATTGTTTCCCTATTTTTCTTAATACCAGATTCTCTTTCTGTCTCATCACATTATTAAAATTTCTTTCCAGACACTATTGAATAAACCGTCAGAAATATTATTTTCGTATCCAACCACAATGTATGTCTCTCCATATATGCCAGATCCATGTTCAGCCTTCTCAACATTTTTTCCATCGTATCAGTATATCCATTATATAATGTTGCCGGTGAAAACAGTCCCGGACGCAGACAATACAATAACTCATAATCTGGATTTACAGAAATAATCTTATCCACAAAATACTTTCTCTCCGGACGAGGACCTACAAAACTCATATCACCTTTCAATACATTCCATAATTGAGGTAACTCATCCAAATGATGTTCACGGAGAAATTTTCCAATTCTGGTCAACCTTTTATCCTCCTTTTTACAAAGAGCCGGTTTACCATCAGCTTCAGCAGTCATAGTCATAGACCTGAACTTATAAAGAACAAAAGACTTACCTTTATATCCTATACGTTCCTGCTTGAAAATGACCGGCCCCCCATCTTCCCTTTTTATGTAGAAATAAATAATTGCCATAAAAGGAGAAAACAATAAGACACCTACAAGACTCGCAACAAAATCGAAACATCGTTTCAAGACGCACCCCCATACTGGCAAAGCATCTTTTCTTTCCTGCCTTCTGGCTTTAACCATAACAGCATGGTCCAAACAGCCTAAAATCTTAACATTTGTTTCACTCATAATATCTATAAATCTTTAAACATTTTTCTATCATACGTTCCCTGGTAAAATATTCCAGAAATCTTTTACCGGCATTTTCGGAGTATTCTGTATAAACATTCTCATCAGAAGTTATTTTCATTATAGCCTCAGCCAGTCCTTTGGCATCCTCAGGCATAACATTTATTCCTGATTCTCCATCCGCATTGACCCATGCTACTCCAGACTGTGGAATTTTAGTAGCCACAACAGGTTTTCCACATGACATTGCCTCTATCTGTACTATACCGAATGCCTCTGTTTTCTGTACACTACTCAAACAAAACACACTGCATGCACCGTAATATCCCGGCAATTCCTCATCAGACACCCTTCCCAGCAGCTCTACCTTATCGGTAAGTCCTTCACTCTTTATCTGTTCCTGCAGCTCATTCTTCAACGCCCCTGTACCTCCAATCAGAACAACATATTCTTCACTCAGATATTTCGCCGCCTCAACCAGATAACGGAATCCCTTGTAATGTACCAGTCTTCCCAATGAGAAAACTATCTTCTTTCCTTTATATCTGTTCTTTATAATCTCTTCCCTCTCATAATTACGTATTACAGGTTCCACACCAATAGGCAAACATACCGTCTTATCCTGCACTCCTATCAGAAAAGGAGATTCCTCAAGATATACAGGAGTAGTACCTACAATACGGTCTGCACGCCTTATCAGCCAATTCTGCAAAGGTTTGTACAGTTTAAGTAACATCTTCTGTTTCTGTATGTCACTATGCCAGTGCAATATTACTCTTCCCTTATATCCCGAACAGAACAAAGCAAGACATGCCATTGGGTCAGGATGATGCACATGTATAACATCGTAATTCCTACAAACCTTTCTTAACTTCAATATCATTGAAGGGGAAATCATCGTAGCGGCCTTTTTTGTCCATGTAGGAGTACATATAAGATTTGCAAATTTGTTTATTTTTACTGTCATCCCCTTCCTGTCCGTCGCCGCACACATCATATCACAATACACCCCTTTTTCTGATATGCCGGTCATAAGGTCATACATAACCTTCTCGACACCTCCGCCAATCGGATAGAACTTCCCTAATTGAAGTATCTTCATTCTTATCTATTATTTGTTTAATGTCAGTTTATCGTACAAGCGTATATAATCCATATACCTGTCTTCTTTCCTGAAATTTTCTTCAGCAAACTCACGGCAAACTTTAATGTAACGATTCTTTCCGTTTCTTTTTATCTCCCTTGCAGCTTCAAGCATAGCTTCCACATCACCCCGTTCTACAATTTTTCCTGTTTTTTCAGTTATAGCCTCTATACTTCCTCCCGTACGATATGTAACTACCGGAGTACCGCAGGCAATAGCTTCCAGATTTACCGTAGGATAGTTATCCTGCCATGTCGGATTCAGAAAAGCGTCGGCTGCCGAATACAGTTCAGCCAAATGCCTCACATTCTCTGTGCGTGAAATACCGATTATGCCTTCAGGCAACGATTTTTTATCCTTTTCCTTCAATCCTACAAGCACTATAACCTCATCACTCCTCAACATTTTTGCCATCTTTATAAAATCGTCGAGTCCCTTCTCGCGGCTCCATATACTAGCCACTCCCAGGAATATATGTTTGTCCTGAAGATTATATTTCATTCGGATATCAGTATCATCATACACATTAAATACTTCTGTATTAATTCCATTATGTATAACTTTGAAACGATAATCTTTCAGAAAAGATTTTCTCATCTCCCCCTCAATCCATTCCGATACGGGTACAAATATCATTTTATCGTATGGCACAGATGTAAATGCCGCTTTCTTGTCCTCATAATTTCTTCTTGAACGGTCCATAAATAAACTGGACGGGAATTCCTTTTTCTGCGGACAATCATAACATCCAGTCTGCCATTTTTCACATCCCACGTATGAATAATAATAACAGTGTCCGGTATAAAGCCAGCAGTCGTGTACTGTCCATACTACAGGAATATCACATTTCGACAGATATTCAAAAAAGATTCTGTAGTTAAGGAAATATCCGTGTATGTTATGAATATGAATGATGTCAGGTCTTAGTTCCTCAATTCTTTCAACTAACTCCCTTGTAGCCGAGTCTGAAGCAAGACCATGCCTGTCCATTATTCTTGTTTCAAGGCCATGCCACAACGTACTCATAAAACTACCCACAGGTATCAGTCTTGAACTGCATGGTTTTATACCATCCCTTGCCATACTGTATGCTACATAACTCTCCCATCCGTTCTGAATGGCATGTTCACCAATCTCCTGCATTATACGACCTGTAGAAGTATTGATTCTTATCACAGGATTTATCTGTAAAAGTTTTCTCATTTCGCAGTCAGATTATTGAAAAGACCAATCCATTTTTCCATAACAGCCTTTTCAGAATAAGTATCCACTATTTTTCTCGCATTCAGAGACATTCTTTTTCTGTTTTCTGTGTCTTCCATAAGTTTCATAATTCCATCAGCCAAAGCCTTGATGTCACCATTATGTATTATCAATCCGTTCACCTCATTACGTATAATATCTTTAGGTCCACATTTGAAATCGAACGCTACAACTGGTAATCCACAAGCCATCGCTTCTATCATAACCATCGGGAACCCTTCATAATTTGAACTCATAACCAACATAGAACTATCAGCATATTCATCACCTATATTCTTTGTCGGCTTGTTTATGAAAGCACTACCGTTCAGTCCTTTTTTATCTATCATTCCCTGCAACATATCTTTCCAATCTCCCTGTCCAAAGATGTCAAGTCTCCAGTCATCGTATTTTCCCGATTTATTTACAATTTCCCAAGCTTGAATAAGACGGTCGAATCCTTTCTGATAGTCAAGCCTTCCTACAGCTATCACCCTTTTTACCGACACATCAGAATATCTGTCGGCAACAAACATAGCCGCATTTGGAATCACCTCAATGTTCGGCAAGTTTCCCCAGTATCCCCTATCCTCATTCGTCAATACCACAAACTTGTCGAACCTTCTCACTATCCTTTCGTCCTGCCATGTTCGCCATTTGTCTATTGCTCCAAGCAATCCCTTTCTTCCATATTGCAATCGGAAAAATTTACAGTAATGAATTTCCAGTACCTTCCTGCTGCCATCCTTTATATACGGTATGAATGACGATTCCGATGGATAAAGAGAAACTACTATGTCGGCTTTTTCTTGCATAAGTAGCTTCTCAAGAAGCCTTCTGTGTTTTTTTCTCTTCTTAAGATATCCGTATATTTTTCCGAAAGTCCTTTTTACATTATCCTCAGAATAGTTAATTCCAAGATCAATCATCCTGACACTTTCAGGAAATGGATAAAACGGAAGCCTGTTATGCTGGTCTGTCGTAACAACAGTAACATCCCAATGCATCTGCTCCGAAAAGTATTTCACTTTGTTATAGAGGACACGCTCCATTCCTCCGGGATTATATGTGGAGTGGGTGCAGTAGATAATTTTCATGACTTTAATGACTTGATAACTTTCGCAGGATTACCACCTGCAATACAATCAGCAGGAATGCTTTTTGTTACGACAGAACCCGCAGCAATAATACTGCGCGCCCCAATAGTTACTCCTTTAAGAATTATACAATTCATACCAATAAATACATCATCCTCTATTACAATAGGTTCAGCTACTCCCCAATCTGTATATTGTCCTCTACGAATCATATAATCCTTATTATGGCTATCAGTGTCTATAACAACACAATTTCCACCAATTTTTACATGATTACCTATAGTAATGCTTTTATGAGCCCATAAAACAGTACTACTCATTCCTACATTATTCCCAATATTTATTATTGCATTATCTGTTGCATAAATCATTCCTTTTCTATTTGCACATAACGCATTAATCCCCCACCCTGATGAGAAATATAAATTATCACCTATTCTAAGTTTTGCCGTAGGGAATAGATTTATATATAATTTACCATGCACAACACAATGTTTCCCATATTCTACTCTATAAATATTTAATCGAAACAGATTGTAGTATGAACTCAAACGATTTCTCACTCTTCTAATAAAATGTATAATTAATCGCACCTTAGAACCCATATAATATTTATAAAACTAATTGATTTTCATCTTTACTT
>JAHLFB010000024.1 GCA_018884025.1 Candidatus Phocaeicola faecipullorum | reverse complement strand
AAACTTTTATATCCGATTATAGAGCTTTTAGTGGGGTTAATCTGGAAATGACCGGAAAGAAAGGCGCGTCAATACGTCTTGTTACTGATAAAACAATGGAGTCTGAAGCATATAGGCTGAAGGTTGATTCCGATGGTATAACTATTGTTGCAGGTGCGGAAAACGGATTCTTTTATGCCTTACAGTCTTTACGTTTGGCTGCAGGTGTAGAGCATAAGGACGAAATACCTTTTATGGAAATATCTGACAGCCCTCGTTTTGAATATCGTGGACTGATGCTTGATGTTTCAAGGTTTTTCATGCCTAAAGAAGATGTGATGAAGGTTATAGACTGTATGTCTATGCTGAAACTCAATAAGTTGCATCTGCATCTTACGGATGACAACGGATGGAGGCTGGAAATAAAGAAATATCCTAAACTGACTGAAGTTGGTGCATGGAGGGTTAATAGAAAGCAGGAATTGTTTTGTGACAGAAGGAATCCTTTGCCAGGCGAGCCTACTCCAATAGGAGGATTTTACACCCAGAAAGATATGAAAGAGATAATTGCTCATGCGCAAAAGAGATGTGTGGAAATAATTCCGGAGATAGATATGCCTGCTCATTCAAATGCCGCATTGGCTGCTTATCCTCATTTGGCTTGTCCTACTGTTGATAAGTTTATAGGTGTATTGCCGGGGCTTGGTGGAGCTAATGCAGACATTATTTATTGTGCCGGAAATGAAGAAGTATTTTCTTTCCTTCAGGGTATTATTGATGAGGTAGTTGAACTGTTTCCGTCAAAGTATATTCATCTTGGTGGAGATGAGGCTTGGAAAACACATTGGGAAAAGTGTCCTAAGTGTCAGGCAAGAATGAAGGAAGAAGGAATAACCCATGTAGAAGAACTGCAAGGGTATTTCATGGCAAGAATGAGTAAGTACGTGCAGAGCAAAGGTAAGACGGTGATGGGATGGGATGAACTTACCAATAGCACTATTCCTGAAGGGGCTATTATTTATGGATGGCAAGGAATGGGAAATGCTGCCCTTAAAGCAGCAAAACAGGGACATAAGTTTATAATGACACCTGCACGTCTGCTTTATCTGATACGTTATCAGGGACCACAATGGTTTGAACCGACTACATATTTCGGTAATAACACATTGAAGGATATTTATATGTATGAGCCGGTTCAGAGTTCTTGGGAGGAAGGTTATGAAAATCTCCTTATGGGAATTCAAGGCTCTATGTGGACAGAATTCTGTAATTCTACTCAGGATGTTACATATCAGATATTCCCACGCCTTGCGGCTGTAGCTGATGTGGCATGGACTACTAAAGGTAAGAAAGATTGGGCCGGTTTCGTGAAATCGCTTGATAATTATCTTTATCATCTTGATGCAAAGGGTGTAATATATTCAGAAGCAATGTATAATATACAGCATAAGTGTACAGCTGAGAATGGAACACTTAATCTGCAACTTGAATGTGAGCGTCCTGATGTGGTTATCAGATATACTACTGACGGAACAGAACCTGATTCAAATTCAGAAATTTATAATGATTTTCTTACTGTTAAGAATAAATGTACGGTGAAAAGTGCTACATTTGTAAATAACAGGAAAATGGGTAAAACTCTTACACTCGATTTAGGATGGAATAAAGCTACTGCCAAGAAAGTTATATCAAAGAATATAACAGATAAATTGCTTACAAATGGTGTCAGAGGTAGTCTTAAACAGTCTGATTTTGAGTGGACAGAATGGTACACTAAGGATGAGTCATCATTCGTTGTTGACTTGGAGGATGTCAATACTGTAAATAAGGTCGTAATAGGATGTCTTACAAACTATGGAATGGGAGTACATAAGCCATCGTCAATTAGTATTGATTTATCTGAAGATGGGAAGGATTATATTTGTGTGGCTGAGCGGAAATTCTCTAAAGATGAAATTTTCAAGGAAGGTAATTATATTGAGAATATAACATTCGACTTTGAGAAATGTGATAAAGTGAGATATATCCGTGTTAGAGCTACAGATGCAGGAATGAATCCGGAGAATCATCTCAGACCAGGACAGCAGTCAAGATATAGATTTGATGAGATAATGGTTTTCTGATTAATCACTTAAATAATTATATTATGGAAAAAATCTTCCTTACCGCTGTTTCGTGTGGTATTCTTACTTCGGTTTCGTGTATGGCTAATAACCGTCAGCCCAACATAATAATGTTCCTGGTGGATGATATGGGGTGGCAGGATACGTCAGTTCCGTTTTATAACAATGAACAGACTCCGCTGAACAAACGATTCCATACACCTAATATGGAAAGGATGACTGAAATGGGAGTGAAATTCACTCAGGCCTATGCCTGTGCCATATCTTCTCCTACAAGGTGTAGCCTGATGTCGGGAATGAATGCTTCAAGACATCGTGTTACGAACTGGACACTTGAACTTAACCAGAAAACTGACAGTAAAAGCAATGTTATAGAATTGCCTGAATGGAATTTCAACGGCATACAGCCGGCTGAGGAGGATGGAAAGATAAATAATGCAACAGCCATTACGCCGCTGCCACAGATCCTTAAAGATAACGGGTACAGAACAATACATTGCGGAAAGGCGCATTTCGGGGCAAGAACTACTCCGGGTGCTGACCCTTCTACAATGGGATTTGATGTGAATATTGCCGGAGGACCTAATGGTGCGCCTGGCAGTTATCTTGGTACTAAGAATTTCGGTGAGGGAACTCCTTTTGAGGTAAAGGGACTTGAAAAGTATCATGGACAGGATATCTTTCTGACAGAAGCTCTTACTGTTGAGGCTATCAGAGAAATGAAAGAATCGGTAAAGATGAATAAGCCATTCTATCTCTATATGTCGCATTACGCTGTTCATGGGCCGTATAACGATGATAAACGTTTCTCCAGCAAATATAGGGGACAGTATGACGAGCAGCTGAAGGCCGCAATGAATGAGAATGAGGCAAGATATGCGGCACTCGTTGAAGGCATGGACAAGAGTCTTGGTGATATAATGGATTACCTCGAACAAAATCCTGAAGTAGCAGCCAATACTATTTTGCTTTTTATGTCAGACAATGGCGGTCAGGGCTTGAATAATGTCCGTCAGGGTATAGCGAATCGCGACCAGAATTATCCTGCACGCGCGGGTAAAGGCTCTGCCTTTATGGGTGGGGTACGCGAACCTATGATGGTGTATTGGCCTGGAGTGACAAAACCGGGTACTGAATGCGAACAGAAGGTTATAATAGAGGATTTCTTCCCGACTATCCTTGAAATGGCAGGTGTAAGAAACTATAAGACAATACAGAAGATTGACGGAAAGAGCTTTGTAAAATCTGTCAAGAAGGGTAAAGTGACAGAGAAAGATAAAGTCATAGTATGGCATTTCCCAAATCTGTGGGGTGAAACCCAGAACAAGGAAGAAGGGTATGGAGCATATTCTGCAATCCTTAAAGGAGATTATCATCTTATATATACATGGGAAACCGGAGTTTTACGCCTTTATAATATTAAGGAAGATATAGGTGAACAGCATGACCTTGCTTGCAAAATGCCAGGAAAAGTCAGAGAACTGGCTATAGAACTTTCTGATTATCTAAGAGAAAGACAGGCTCAGAGACCGTCGGTGAAAGCAACAGGAAAAATTATTCCTTTCCCTGATGAAACATTATAATTGAAGATCAATCCTTAATCCGTAATTATTAATTCTTAATTAATATCATGAATATATCTTATAACAGATTACCGTTGTACCTGGCAGGTACAGCCGCAATTCTAGCTTCCTGCTCAAACGAGAAAAAAGAAAAAGAGCAACAATATAACATTGTCTATATTATGACGGATGACCATACGGCTCAAATGATGAGCTGCTATGACAACCGTTTTGTGGAAACTCCAAATCTTGACAGAATAGCAAATGAGGGAGTCAAGTTTACAAACAGTTTTGTGGCAAACTCTCTGAGTGGTCCGAGCCGTGCATGTATGTTTACAGGAAAGCACAGTCATGTGAACGGTTTCTATGACAATACTACCTGTATATTCGACGGTTCGCAACAGACTATGCCTAAGTTTTTGCAGAAAGCCGGATATCAGACTGCAATTATCGGAAAATGGCATCTTGAAAGTCTTCCTACAGGTTTTGATTATTGGGAGATATTGCCTGGACAGGGTGATTATTATAATCCTCGTTTCATAGAGATGAACAATGATACTATTGTAGAGAAAGGATATCTGACTAATATAATTACCGAAAAGAGTATCAACTGGCTGGAGAATCAGAGAGACAAGAATAAACCTTTCTGTCTGTTCGTTCATCATAAGGCTTGCCACCGCAACTGGTTACCTGAGTTGAAATATCTGTCGCTTTACGAAGACAAGACTTTCGAAATGCCGGATAATTTCTATGATGATTATGAGGGTAGAGAAGCTGCCAAGACTCAGGAAATGAGTATCTTTAAGGATATGGATATAATGTATGATACCAAAATGTACAGGGCTGACAAGGATAGCCGCCTGAAATCAACATATGAAGAGTATGTAGGCCGTCTTGATCCGGAAGACAGGAAAACCTATGATGCATTCTATAAACCTATAATAGATGAGTTCTATAAGAAGAATCCTAAGGGTAAGGAACTTGCAGAGTGGAAATACCAGCGTTATATGCGTGATTATGCAAAGGTGTTGAAATCGTTTGATGATAATGTAGGACAGTTGTTGGATTATCTGGAACAGAAAGGCCTGTTGAAGAATACATTGGTAGTATATACTTCAGACCAGGGTTTCTATATGGGTGAACACGGTTGGTTCGACAAGCGTTTCATGTATGAGGAATCAATGCATACACCATTGGTAATGCGTATTCCTGATGATTTCAAGACAAAGGCTAAAGGTGACATACCTCAGATGGTACAGAATATAGACTATGCGCCTACTTTCCTTGATTTGGCAGGAGCAGAGATACCTGAAGATATTCATGGGGTTTCGTTGCTGCCACTTCTGAAAGGCGAGAAACCGGCAGACTGGCGTAAATCTCTTTATTATCATTTCTATGAGTATCCTGCCGAACATATGGTGAAACGTCATTATGGAGTGCGTACAGAAAGATATAAACTTATTCATTTCTATAATGATATTGATGTCTGGGAACTCTATGACTTGCAGGAAGACCCTAAGGAAATGAATAATCTGTACGGTAAAGAGGGTTACGAACAGATTACTGAAGACTTGATGAAGGAACTCAGAAAACTTCAGGCTCAGTATAAGGACCCTATTGAAGAGAAACTGTTATCAATTAATTAACAGATAGTTACAAGGCTTTAGTTACAAGTTGACAAGGTTTTAGCTTTGCTGACCGGTAGTTTCGTCCGAATGGAAGCCTTGTTAACTTGTCAACTCGTAAACTTGTAACTTATAAACTCAAAAACTCAAAACATGAGAAATCGTTTGTTATTTATTTTTGCTACGTTTATGCTTGCATTTACCTTTGTGGGACTGAATGCGCAGAAACGTTTTGATAGCAAGAAACTGTATACGGTTAGTTCCGTAAAGTATAAAGGTAAGGTTTGGACTTATTCCGGAGTGGCTCCAAAGATGAAACTTACGGCAGCCAATGAGGCTGATAAGGCGCAGCTTTGGACTATTGCTGATTTGTCCGGTAGTTATAGACTGGTGAATCCGTTTGATAACTTAGCAGTACAGGCTGGAGAGAATGGCTTTGTACAGGCGGTGGAAACTAATGGGTCGGACGAGATGCAGCTTTGGCTTATTAAGCCGGAAGGTGAATATGTAAGACTGGTTCCATCAAACAAGGCTCAATGGATGGCTTTATGTAAGGAGGACGGAAGTATCGTTCTTGTAGATGCAGCAAAGGCCAGTAAGGATGAGGCTGCTTTGTTTATGATTACTGAAACTAAGGTGGCTGCACCGGCATCTGCTCAGACTGCAGTACGCGAGAGGGTTTACTGGGAAGACGAAACCATGTTTGCCGAAAATAAGGAAACAGGTCACGCCACTTATACTCCGTATGGAAGTGAGGCGGAAATGACGGCCGATAAGGAATTCTATGCTACACCATGGGTTTATACAAAGAGTAAATCTGTCGAGTTCCTGAATGGTGACTGGTATTTCAATTTTGTGTCACAGCCTTCAGAGCGTCCTATCGATTTCTATAAAGAGGATTACGATGTAAGAAGTTGGACAACTATTCCGGTACCGTCAAATTGGGAAATGCACGGATATGACAGACCTATATATTGTAATGTAGAGTATCCGCATTCAAATACTCCGCCTTATATTGATGCCCGAAAGAAATTCAATGATGATGGAAAGAACTATGGCATTAATCCAGTAGGCTCGTATGTAAGATATTTTGATTTACCTGAAAACTGGGATGGAAAACGTACATTTATTCAGTTCGGAGGTATCTACAGTGCTGCATTCGTTTATCTAAACGGAAAGTATGTTGGATACACACAGGGAGCGAACAATGTAGCCGAGTTTGATATTACAAAGTTTGTAAGAGAGAAGGATAATAAACTTGCTGTACAGGTGTTTCGTTGGAGTGACGGTTCTTATCTGGAATGTCAGGATATGTTCCGCATGAGCGGTATTTTCAGAGATGTTTTCATTTATTCTACTCCTTTGGTAAGTGTAAGAGACCATTATATTACTTCAAAGCTTACTCCTGAATCAAACTATACATCCGGCAAGATGAATGTCCAGCTTACTTTGGACAATCGTGACGGATTGTCTGGTAATAAGAATTTAGTGGTGAAATTAGCTGACCCGCAAGGAAAAATTGTAGCGGAAGAAGAATTGTCTGTTAATTTTACAGGGAAGAAACATTCAGAGACGCTGTCTGTTGATTTCAGCCTTAATAATCTTACATTGTGGACTGCAGAAAGCCCTGAACTATATACAGTAACAGTCATTCAGCGTAATGAAGGTAAGGATGAGATGGCATTCTCTACCAAATACGGATTCCGTGATATAGAAATATGCGGCTCTTTGGTTTATATCAACGGGAAACGTGTTTTCTTCAAGGGAGTGAACAGACACGATACTCATCCGTTGTACGGACGTGCTGTTACTACAGAGTCAATGCTTGAGGATGTGCTGCTGATGAAGAGAAACAATATCAACACAATCCGTACATCGCATTATCCAAATGCAGCAAAGATGTATGCCATGTTTGATTATTACGGACTTTATACCATGGATGAGGCTGATCTAGAAGACCATGCAAACCAGTCGATTAGCGGTATGCCTTCATGGATTCCGGCTTTTGTTGACCGTATAGACCGTATGGTATTGCGCGACCGCAATCATCCGAGTGTAATTTTCTGGAGTCTTGGCAATGAGTGTGGAGGCGGTAATAACTTTGAGGCTTGCTATGATGCTGCAAAACGTCTTGACGCACGTCCTGTACATCACGAAAGTACACGTGATGGTAAGGAATATGGCGGAAACAGGTTCAGTGACTTATATTCAAAGATGTATCCGGGTATGGACTGGATGGAAAAGTATGTAAATTCGTTCGACAAACCGATGTTCATCTGCGAATATGCTCATGCTATGGGTAATGCCATCGGTAACCTGAAGGAGTATTGGGAAAGTATTGAAAACAGCAATTCTACTATCGGTGGAGCTATCTGGGACTGGGTGGACCAGGCTATATATGAGCCTAGAGAAATACTTGATGGAACATATGAAGGCCGTCTGCACACAGGATATGATTTTCCTGGTCCTCATCAGGGTAACTTCTGTTCAAACGGTATAATTCCTGCAACGAGAGAGGAATCGCCGAAGTTGAAAGAAGTGAAAGCTGTTTATCAGTATGTTAAATTCGCTTTGACAGAAAAGAATGTAAAGAAGAACACGGTTTCTGTAAATATAAATAATACATACGATTTCATTACATTGAATGGTTATGAACTGTTGTGGGAAACTGTTGAGAATGGAAATACAGTTGGAAGAGACAGTATGCTTCTGCCTGCCATCGCTCCTGATATGTCGCAGGATTTAGCTCTGAAACTTTCTGGTGCAAATCTTGCCAAAGCTGCAAAGAACGGCAATGAGGTTATGGTAAATCTTTATGTCCGCAATACTAAACCGACTGAATGGTCGTCTGCCGGACATGT
Organism: Candidatus Phocaeicola faecipullorum; assembly: GCA_018884025.1. Classification (GTDB taxonomy): domain Bacteria; phylum Bacteroidota; class Bacteroidia; order Bacteroidales; family Bacteroidaceae; genus Phocaeicola; species Phocaeicola faecipullorum. The sequence goes on along the minus strand of JAHLFB010000024.1, from coordinate 6,093 downwards.
AGTGGCTCAGAAACAGTTCGAACTTTCATCAAGAGGAAGGCTTCCTGCACTTAAAGCCAATAGCAGGGTAGCCGGGCTGAAAGTAGAAAAGGGTGAGAAGGAATTGACGGTGGGTAATGCCTTTATCTTTGCTGTTTTTGACACTGCTACCGGACGTATGACAGAATTGCGTATAAACGGTCTGGATGTGATATACGGTAAGCAGGGATTCCTGTACGACAATCACCGTTTCATAGAGAATGACCGCCGTCCTACCGATACTTCAAACGGCCTTGAACCTACCGGTACATGTAATGTGACGGAAGAAAAGGACGGAAAGGTAGTGGTTACTACTTTGCGTAGTGGTTCTCTCTGTGATTCTGAAATCATATATACATTCCTGCCCAATGGGGTGCTTGATATGGATGTCAAACTTACTCCAAAGACCAAGGAACTCTATCGTGCCGGACTGGTATGTGCTGTAAATGCCGGACTTGAAAATGTGGATTACTATGCATACGGACCTTGGGAAAACTATATCGACCGTAAAGAAGGTTGTATGATAGGACGCTATTCTACTACTGTTGATGATATGATGGAACGATATGTTAAGCCACAGAGCATGGGCAACCGTGAGTCGCTCCGTGAGTTGAAACTTACTGGAAAGGATGGTTGCGGAATCCGAATAGAAACAGAAGGTGCAGTAGCATTTTCTGTTTTGAGATATACCGATGCAGATTTGATGAATGCCCAACATATGTGGGAATTGCAGAAACGTCCTTATATAGTGCTTCATCTTGATGCGCAGATGAGAGGGCTTGGAAACGGAAGTTGCGGTCCTATGACGCTGGAAAGTTATAAGATTGCTCCTATGCCTTTCAGTTATAAATTGAGAATATCATATATTGACTGATGAAATCAGAAAATGCCACAAACTGGACAATACGGTTTGTGGCATCTTTTTATTAATCACAAGGATACTTCACTCCCCATTCTTTTCGCAGCGCATCCATCTGATGCATTATTCTTATGGTTTCCTTGTGAGGCATGTATGGCGATTCTTTCCAGCCGTTTTCGATAGCTTCGATGGAAGCTCTTACCTGATATTCAAAACCTGTAATTTGTTCAGGTGCTTTGTATTCAGCTTTCAACTTATAGTCCTTGCCGAAAATCTTTATACATTCAGGGTTGTTGATATTCTCTATTATCATGAAACCTTTGTCGCCGGAGATAACTCCCATTCTGTCTGTCTGTGCGTAAACAGATGATTGCAGAGATGCCATCTTTCCGTCGTTATAGAACAGTGTAATGTTCTCCTGACCGTCAACTCCTGTATCTGTAAGCTGGCATGCGGAGTGTACTTCCTTTATATCGCTACCGAAAGCCATTGCCGCAAAATTCAGAGTATAAACACCTATATCAAGCAGTGCGCCTCCTGCAAGTTCAGGTCTGGCAATCCTTTCTTTACCTGCAATTACATACCCAAGATTTGCAGACAGAGTGTAAGGTTGTCCTATCACTCCTTCGTCCAGCAATTCCTTCATTTTCACGGAAAGCGGCATGTAGCGTGTCCAGATAGCTTCAGTTATGAATACGTTCTTTTCTTCTGCCAGATGTATAAGTTCTTCTGCCTGATGTGCATTGGCAGTAAATGATTTCTCACATAGTACAGGCTTATCGTTCAGTATGCACAGACGAGCATGTTCATAATGGTGTGAGTGTGGGGTAGCTATATAAACCAGGTCAATCTCATTGTCTGTAACCAGTTCTTCATAACTTCCATATGCCTTGCTGAAATTCCATTTTGAGGCAAAGGCTTGTGCTTTCTCTAAGCTTCTTGATGCAACCGCATAACTTTCTGTTTCCTGCATCCCGTTTATGGTAGCAGCCATTTTTTCGGCTATATGTCCGCAACCGATAATACCTATTTTGTATTTCTTCATAAGTTGTTAAGTTTTTAGTTTTTAGTTCTTAGTTGTTGGGACTAAAAACTAACAACTAACAACCAAGAACTATTATTAATATTTTCTGCAAAGCTATAAAAGTTTGAGATTATTTCTAGACAATGGCATGTCCTTTTTTGTACCTTTGCAATATGAAAAAATACGTCGATGTCATAGTGCCGCTTCCCATTGCGAATACGTTTACATATTCTTTGCCTGAACCGCTTGAGGATCAGGTGGAGCCGGGTTGTCGTGTAGTAGTACCTTTTGGAGTAAAGAAGTATTATACGGCTATTGTAGTAAAAATACACTATTCCACCCCAGAAGAATATGAAACTAAAGACATTTCTGAAGTCCTTGACAAGAGACCTGTAATGCTGGAACGTCAGTTGGCTTTCTGGAAATGGGTGGCAGAATATTACTTGTGTACGCTTGGCGACGTCTATAAGGCTGCACTTCCGTCCGGAATGAAACTGGAAAGTGAGACGGTGGTGGAATATAATCCTGACTTTGTAATTGATGAACCTCTTTCGCCAAAGGAACAGCGCATACTTGATATCCTGAGTGTAGATACGGAACAGTGTATCACCCAGATAGAGCGTGCCGGAAATATCAAGAATATATTGCCGGCAATAAAATCGCTGATGGAGAAAGATGCTATCCGTGTAAAGGAAGAACTGAAACGTAACTATAAGCCTAAGACAGAAGTCCGTGTACGTTTGCAGGACAGTATGCGCGATGAGGCTGTACTTCAGAAACAGTTTGACCTCCTCTCACGTGCCCCAAAGCAGCTTGCTCTGCTGATGAAATATATTGAGTTGTCCGGATGGATGCAGGAAGGAAAGTTCCTGACAGAAGTCTCAAAGAAGACACTATTGGAGGCTTCTGGCGCATCGGCTTCAATTCTGAACGGACTTATCGACAAACATATCTTTGAAACTTATAATTATGAGATAGGACGTCTTACTGCCGGAAAGATTTCTACTGTTCCATTGAATCCTCTGAATGAAATCCAGCAAAATGCTTTTCGCTCTATTATGTCGTCATTCCATCAGAAAAACATCTGTCTTCTTCATGGGGTTACTGCTAGCGGGAAGACAGAGGTATATATACATCTGATAGAAGAAGTCATCAAGGCAGGAAAGCAGGTGCTTTATCTTCTTCCGGAGATAGCTCTTACCACGCAGATAACCGAACGATTGAAGAGAATATTCGGTTCACGTCTTGGAGTATATCATTCAAAGTTTCCCGATGCGGAACGTGTGGAGATATGGCAGAAACAGCTTACAGACAATGACTATGATGTGATACTCGGTGTACGCTCGTCAGTCTTTCTTCCTTTCCGCAGGCTCGGACTTGTGATAGTGGACGAGGAACACGAAACATCGTATAAACAGCAGGACCCGGCTCCGAGATATCATGCCCGAAGCGCTGCTATAATGCTTGCATCACTCTATGGTGCGAAAACTCTTCTCGGTACAGCTACTCCGAGTATGGAGTCATATTATAATGCCACTCACGGGAAATACGCTTTGGTAGAGATGAAGGAAAGATACCAGCAGATACAGTTGCCGGAAATAGAAGTGGTTGATATAAAGGAACTGGCACGCAAAAGACGTATGTCCGGGCACTTTTCGCCTTTTCTTTTGCAGAAGATGAGGGAAGCTCTTGAAAATAAGGAACAGATTATCCTTTTTCAGAACCGCCGCGGTTTTGCACCTATGATAGAGTGCCGCACTTGCGGATGGGTGCCTAAATGCAAGAACTGTGATGTGAGCCTGACATATCATAAAGGACTTAATCAGCTGACGTGTCATTACTGCGGATATACATACAGTGTACCAAAGTCATGTCCGGCTTGTGGAGGCGTGGAGATTGTGAACCGCGGCTTCGGTACAGAAAAGGTTGAGGACGATATTAAACAGATATTCCCCGATGCCACAGTGGCACGTATGGATATGGATACCACCCGTACTCGCACTGCATACGAAAGGATTATCAACGATTTTCAGGATGGAAAGACAGATATTCTTATCGGTACACAGATGGTTTCCAAGGGACTGGATTTCGACAGGGTGAGTGTAGTAGGTATTCTGAATGCCGATTCCATGCTCAACTATCCCGACTTCCGTTCGTATGAGAGAGCATTCCAGCTTATGGCACAGGTCTCTGGTAGGGCAGGCCGTAAGAATAAACGCGGTTTGGTGGTACTTCAGACCAAATCGCCGGATATTCCGCTTATTCATCAGGTGGTGACCAATGATTACAATGCACTGTATGATGAACAGTGTGCAGAAAGAAGCATGTTCCGATATCCTCCGTTCTACAGGTTGATATATGTATATCTCAAGCATCGTAAGGAAGATGTATTGGAACAGGCCGCCGACTGTATGGCATCCTATCTGAGAAACGGACTTGGTGACAGAATTCTTGGTCCTGACCGTCCTCCGGTGGGAAGAATACAGACACTGTTTATCAAAAAGATAGTTATAAAAGTTGAACAGCAGGCATCAATGTCGAAGATACGTACATACCTTCAGCAGGTACAGAGGGCTATAATGGAAGATGAGCGTTTCAAGTCGTTGATGGTATATTATGATGTAGACCCGTATTAAGTGTTAGTTTTTAAGTTCTTAGGTTTTTTAGTTGGTTGATGTTTACATAAAAACTTAAGAACTCACAAACTCATAAACTTACAAACTTATAAACTTACAAACTCACAATGAATATAGAATTAGACGTACATACCCATACCATAGCCAGCGGACATGCTTTTAGTACATTGCAGGAAATGGCACAGGCGGCAGCAGCAAAGGGATTGAAACTATTGGGAATAACAGAACACTCGTCAGGTATTCCAGGAACGTGTGACCCTATTTATTTCCGCAATCTTTATGTCGTACCAAGACAAATGTACGGTATAGAACTTCTTCTTGGTGCGGAGATAAACATAACCGATTTCAACGGTAATATAGACATGGACGAGTTTTATCTCCGAATGCTGGATATACGTATTGCAGGAATACACTCACTATGTTATACCCACGGAACTAAGGAACAGAACACTAATGGTATGGTTAATGTTATTTCAAATCCATACATCAATATCATCAGCCATCCGGGAGACGGAACGGCAAGTCTTGATTTTGAGCCTCTGGTCCTGGCATCGAAAGAACATCACACGCTTCTGGAGATAAACAACAGTTCGTTGAAACCATGCCGCAACAAGTCGGAAGCAAGAGGCAATAATTTGGAAATACTGAGATTGTGCAAGAAATACGAAGTTCCGGTCATTCTTGGAAGCGATGCACATATTTCTTTCGATATAGCCGAGTATGGCTATGCACTGCAATTGTTGGCTGAAACGGAATTCCCTGAAAAGCTGATAATGAACACTGATGTAAAACGATTTAAACAGTATATAGGAAAATGAAAATACTTTTTGTGTGCCTTGGTAATATATGCCGTTCTGCTACAGCAGACGAAGTTATGCGTACACTTTTGAGAAAAGAAGGTCTTGATAAGGAGATAGAAGTGGATTCTGCCGGAACAAGCTCATACCACCGTGGCGAGTTGCCAGATGAACGTATGCGTATGCACGCTGCACGCAGAGGTTACAGGCTTACCCATCTGTCGCGTCCGGTATGCACAGATGATTTCTATAATTTCGACCTCATTCTTGGTATGGACGATCGCAATATATCAAATCTTCGTGATATGGCTCCTGATATAGAATCTGAAAAGAAGATTGGCCGTATGACAGATTACTGCCGCATGAAGGTGGTTGATTATGTTCCTGACCCTTACTATGGCGGTGCGCAAGGATTTGAAAATGTGTTGGATATACTGGAAGATGCTTGTAAGGGGTTGTTGGAGAAAATAAAGAAGAAATTGTAATAAATATAATCACTATTATAAGAGTGTATATTTATGTAAACGATTTGTCTAATTCTATAAATATAACTTGTATATATAAAAATACAACTTGTGTTTATATATACAAAGTCTATATTTATATATACAAAGCTTATATTTATAAATAATGGTGCGACAAGAAGTCGTACAAGTAATTGTTCAGCATGATGTCTGAACCTGTTGTTCCGTCAACAGTAGCCTAAAGAGGCGTGCTTTACGAGTAATTGTTTGGTGCGAAGCCCTCTTGAAAATATGG
>JAHLFB010000226.1 GCA_018884025.1 Candidatus Phocaeicola faecipullorum | reverse complement strand
CATATACGAACCGCAAGGAGAAACTTTTACGGATTTGGTTTCAATAGATGCCGCAATAATACCGGGAGTATCATTCGACAGACACGGAAACAGGCTAGGACGCGGCAAGGGATATTATGACCGTTTCCTGAAAAAACTGAACACTTTCAAAATCGGTATATGCTTCAGTTTCCAGATAAGCGATGAAATTCCGCACGACGAACATGACATTGCCATGGACGAGATATGGACAGAAGAAGGCTATGTCAGCAAAAAATAATATCAGCAATAACCTGGGCTCCAACACGTGAGTTCAGGTTTCTTATTAATATCTCCCGCCCCATCTGCAACTCCTGACGGATAACCGAGGAAGACAACTGTACATAAAGCGTCTGGTTCTTTATATAAATGTTTGTTGTATGTTTGAATATGACAGGACCTACGACATCTTTCCACGATTCAATCAGTCTGTACTGGTTTAGAGGCGTTTCAAGACCTTCCTGACGCAACAGTTTCAATATTACGTCACCCAGTTTTTCTGTATTATTCCGTCTCATCGGCAACTTCTCCCCTTTCTGATATTACACCGTTTTCTACCTCGAACAATTTATAATCGCCGTCTATTTTCTTAAGGATTTTATCCAAATGGTCCCGATTGGTATCAGTAACGAATATCTGACCGAAACTGTCGCCTGCCACAAGTTTTACAATCTGCTCTACCCTGTGCGCATCGAGTTTGTCGAAGATATCGTCCAGAAGAACAATCGGAGTCGTACGGCTTCCTGTACGTTTGAGGAACTCAAACTGTGCCAATTTCAACGCTATCAGGTATGTCTTGTTCTGTCCTTGCGAGCCCTCACGCTTTATCGGGAAATCACCGAGTTTCATCACCAGGTCGTCCTTGTGTATGCCTTTTAGTGAATATCCCATAATCATGTCACGCTGGCGGCTCTCACGTATTATATCCAATAAATTTCCCTGCGAGGCATGCGACTCATATCCAAGACTTACTGTTTCCATATCCTCGGATATGAACGAATAATATGACTGGAATACATGTACAAATTCATCAATAAACTTTCTACGCTTATTGTAAACCACTTCGCCGGCACTGGCCATCATCTCCTCCCATACATTCATCAATTCAGGTTCAGGTTCCACCTCCGATTTAAGCAACGTATTGCGCTGCATCATGGCCTTATTGTAACGTATAAGAGCGTCTAGATATTCTCTGTCGAACTGTGAAATAACGACATCAACAAACCTTCTGCGTTCCTCACTTCCTCCGGAAATAAGGACCGAATCCGACGGCGAAACCATTACAAGAGGGATTAATCCTATATGGTCTGAAAGGCGGTTATACTCTTTCTTGTTACGTTTGAACTGTTTTTTCTGTCTTCTCTTCAAACCGCAATAAACCTCCTCAGGCTCGTCATTGTCAGTCTGGTAAAAACCCTGCACAACAAAGAAATCCCTGTCATGAAAAATATTCTGTGTGTCTATAGGATTTGTGGCACTTTTACAGAAAGAAAGGTAATATACAGCATCCATCAGATTGGTCTTGCCCATTCCGTTACGGCCTATAATACAGTTCATTTTAGGAGAAAAAGAAAGTTCTGCCTGCTCTATGTTCTTATAATTTAATATGGAGATGCGTTTAAGCCACATAATTAAGTCATGTTTGAGCCACAAAATTAACAATAAAAGCATGATTGATAAAAAAAGATGCCGACAAATTTCATTTATAAACATAAATAAACTACTTTTGCTGTCCGAAATACACATTAAAATAATAATAAAAAATAATATAACAATGAGTCAACAAAAAAACACAAATGATTTGCTGAACATGGAAGAAACTATCAGCAATTCTGAAGCATTCCTTATCAAAAACAAGAATTTGTTATTAGGTGCAGTTATTGCCTTGGTAGTTATTGTAGGCGGATACATGGCTTATAAGAACTTTGTATCAGCGCCTAAAGAATTAAAAGCATCAGAAGCTATATTCAAAGGGGAACAGTATTTTGGTGCAGACAACTATGAAGCAGCATTAAACGGCGACAGTCTGGGATATGCAGGTTTCGTGAAACTGGCAGATGAATTCAGCGGTACTAAAGCCGGAAATCTGGCAAACGCTTATGCAGGTATCTGCTATGCACAGCTTGGCAAATACGAAGACGCTGAAAAGTATCTGAATAAATTCGACGGCGATGACCAGCTTGTTGCTCCTGCAATATTGGGTACTTTAGGGAACTGCTACGCACAATTGGGACAAATGGACAAGGCAGCAGCTACTTTAATAAAAGCAGCCAAGCGTGCAAACAGCATTTCATTGAGCCCTATCTACTTAATTCAGGCTGGACAAATTCTGGAAAAAGAAGGTAAGAACGCAGAAGCTGTAGAAGCATATAAAACAGTAAAACGCGATTATGCAAACTCTTACCAGGCTATGGATATAGACAAATATATAGAACGCGCTTCTATTAAATAATAAATCTCACACTGATACAGGCACGGACTTCTGTTGTGACGCGGTTTTAATCCGTGACTCAAAAGAAATCCGTGCTTGTTTTTTTATTATATATACATCACTAACAAACATAAGACTATGGCAACAGCTTATCACAATCTATCGGATTATGACTTTAATTCAGTACCAGACGCATCGGATATGAGATTTGGAATAGTAGTATCTGAATGGAACAGTAATATAACAGGAGCATTACTTAACGGAGCTGTAAATACACTTAAAAAACATGGAGCAAAGGAAAGCAACATACATGTACAGACTGTACCGGGAAGTTTTGAACTGACATACGGTTCGGCACAAATGATAAAAAGCAATAAATTCGATGCCATCATAGCATTAGGATGTGTCGTAAGAGGAGATACACCTCACTTTGACTATGTATGCGCCGGAACTACACAGGGTATAGCACAACTGAACGCAACAAGCGACGTTCCAGTAATCTACGGTCTGATAACCACCAATACAATGGAGCAGGCTGAAGACAGAGCCGGTGGCAAATTAGGAAATAAAGGCGACGAATGTGCTATTACTGCAATAAAAATGGTTGACTTCTATTGCAGATTAAAAAAATAGTTGTATCTTTGCAACGCAATTGAAAAAAGCAGTATTCACAACTTTATAATCAATTGCTAAAGGGCAAATACCAGAGTGGCCAAATGGGGCAGACTGTAAATCTGCTGGCTTACGCCTTCGGTGGTTCGAATCCATCTTTGCCCACCAAAATTAGAGATGCGGAAGTAGCTCAGTTGATAGAGCATTAGCCTTCCAAGCTGAGGGTCGCGGGTTTGAGCCCCGTCTTCCGCTCTCATTATTGAAAACACTTAAATGTGTATGGGCAAGTACCAGAGTGGCCAAATGGGGCAGACTGTAAATCTGCTGGCTTATGCCTTCGGTGGTTCGAATCCATCCTTGCCCACTAAATTAGAGATGCGGAAGTAGCTCAGTTGATAGAGCATTAGCCTTCCAAGCTGAGGGTCGCGGGTTTGAGCCCCGTCTTCCGCTCTCATTATTGAAAACACTTAAATGTGTATGGGCAAATAC
>JAHLFB010000225.1 GCA_018884025.1 Candidatus Phocaeicola faecipullorum | reverse complement strand
CGCAACTTACACGCCGGACAATGTCCGCATCCGTCGCCCTGCACACCGTTATAGCATGTCAGAGTTTCGTTTCTTATCAGATCAAGCACTCCAAGCTCATCTGCCAAAGCCCATGTCTGAGCCTTGTCTATCCACATCAAAGGAGTGTGAATCACGAACTGCTCGTCCATAGCTAGGTTAAGAGTGACATTCAGCGATTTTATAAACGAGTCTCTGCAGTCTGGATAACCGCTGAAGTCTGTCTGCGAAACTCCTGTTACAAGATGATTAATTCCATGCTCGCGTGCATAAACCGCTGCTATACTAAGGAAGAACAGGTTTCTTCCCGGCACAAAAGTATTTGGAAAAGAATCCTCAGGCTTCTCCTCGTCCATCACTATGGAAGTATCAGTAAGAGAGTTCCTGCCAAGATGACCGATAAACGATACATCCATTGCATGAAAATGCACTCCTGCCTTTTCGGCTATTCCTCTTGCCAGTTCCACCTCTTTCACATGTTTCTGACCATAGATGAAACTAAGCGCATAAACTTCCTTGAAATGTTTCTTTGCCCAGAACAGGCAAGTGGTAGAATCCTGGCCGCCACTGAACACTACCAGTGCGGCCTCATTATTCATAGTCATAATCAAATCTCCTTAATCTTCAATACATTATATGAGATATTCTCATCATACACATCACAATCGTCCACACGCTTGATGTAGTTCACCACCCTGATAGTCACAGGGAGAATGATGATTTCATACAGCGTTTTCAGAACTACCTGCACAACCATCATCTTCAGCAGTTCGTTCACCGGCATCAGTCCGCCGAAAGCCAACGGGAAGAAGATGATAGAATCGGCACCTTCACCTGCCAAAGTTGAAACAATGGCGCGGGCAGAGAAGTTCTTTCCGTGTGAAGCAATCTTCATCTTACTCATAACGAAAGCGTTGATAAACGAGCCTACAAGGAAAGCAGTCAGGCTGGCAGCCGCAATACGCGGAGCAAGACCGAATACGAAATCGAATGCCTGTTCGCCTTCCCAGAAAGGAGCCGCAGGAAGAGCCACTGCCACTTTACCTAAGGCTACAACCATGAAATTCATAAGGAAACCCATCCAGATGATAAGACGCGCCTTGCGGAAGCCCCAGACTTCGGCAATACAGTCATTGATAATGTAAGAGATTGGGAAAACTATCAGTCCGGCAGTTACGGAAATCGGACCGAATTGTACGACTTTGGCCTCTAAAAGGTTGGCTGCCACGAGGCAGACACAAAACACAATACCCAAGACCATGAAAGGTACTGATACGAGATTTTCTTTTTTCATCGTTCCTGTTTTTTACGTGGTGTTCTAGAATACACGGCCGCTATTCACGGCATCGCATGTTAATGACCTCTGTTTATTTTAAATTCGGGCGCAAAAGTACAGAGTATTTGCGATATATGCAAGAAAAAATCGTATGGCTTTTATAGAAACACCATACGACTCATTATCCTAAAATACAATTATCCTTTCTTTACATATTCAGAAGGCATACATCCCATATATTTTTTAAAACTTGTGGCAAAATATGCCGGAGTATTAAATCCAACCATTTCGCTTACTTCAGTTATAGTATATTTACCCTCTTTCAGTAATTTACACGCTTCCGATAAACGTATTTTTCTTATAAACTCCGTTGTACTTTCTCCGGTTATAGCCTTCATTTTCAGATGCAAAGTAGAACGTGACATATTCATCTCGGACGCGAACAAATCTGCAGAAAAGACAATACTATCCAGATTATTCTTTACTACAGCTACAGCCTTATCCAAGAACTCCTTATCCAATGGATTTAAAGCAAGTTTATCAGGCTCAACATCTGTTGACTGCGAATAATGCTCAATAGCCAAAGAATAAGTACGCAATATATTTCTTATTTTCGTAAGTACAACCTCCATATAAAACGGCTTGGAGATATAATCATCCGCCCCAACCTTCAACCCTTCCAACTGTTCCTTTACCTCGGTCTTAGCCGAAAGCATTATAACAGGTATATGACATGTTTTGATATTTCTCTTCACGTTACGACACAATTTTATACCATCCACCAAAGGCATCATTACATCCGATAATATCAGGTTTACACTTTGATTTTCAAGCACTTCGAGAGCCTCCTTTCCATTATTAGCCCTGATAACATCAAACATACCAGACAAACCATCAGCCAAATAATTCTGTATGTCAATATTATCCTCAACCACAAGAATTACAGACTTCTTTTCATCTGCCGGCGATGTTTCTTCCTGAGAAAATTCTTCTGTTTCATGATTTTCGGCAGAGGCAAGGTACATTTCCTGCGAATTTGTCGAATATACTTGCTCATTATCATCTGCAATACCTTCTGTAGATAAAATTTCATCTTTAGTATAAGCATTCTCCAAAGAAGGAAGATTTACAAAAAAGGTACACCCTTCGCCCAAAGCACTGTTGAATGTAATAGAACCGTGATGTAGTTCCACGAGTCTTTTTACAAGTGAAAGCCCTATTCCACTCCCTACATGGTTATTGTCAACCTGATAAAAACGTTCAAAAATAAACTTCTGCTTTTCTACAGGAATCCCTTGCCCTGTATCGCTTACTTCAAACAAAAGCCTACCGTTTTCTTCCTTCACCTTCAAAGCTATAGAACCACCCGATGGTGTGTATTTGAACGAATTTGACAACAAATTATTCAATATCAGTTCTATATAGTTAGTATCGCACCATACTTCTTTTCCCTCAAGCATATTTTCCAGACGATATTCTATACCGGATGAAACAGCAAGAGTCTCATAATATCTATATATACGAGATACCGTATCATCCAATACCTGTTTTTTTACCTTTAACTTGAAAACTCCCAGCTCAGCTCTACGATAATCCATCAATTGATTTACGAGATAAAGCAATCTGTTGGCATTTGTATTTATATATTTGATTTTGGCAAGTGCAGCCTTGTCTGTTATATTCCTCAACAGGTCAGCCAATGGTGCTATAATCAAAGTCAAAGGTGTACGCAACTCATGAGATATATTTATAAAGAAACGCAACTTCATTTCATTAACTTCCTTTATACGCTCTTTATCAACACGTTCCATCTCAAGTTGTATCCTCATACTTTTTTTCATCCAGAAATACCTGAATACCAGTACAGATATACCAATAAACGACATCACATATATAAGCTTTGCCCACCAAGTAGCATACCATGCCGGAAGTACCTTGATATACAGTTTAGTAGGATTATCGTTCCATACTCCATCACGGTTTGAAGCCTTTACCATAAAACAATAATTACCCGGAGCAAGATTTGAATATGATGCCGAACGTTTGTTATTATCTGTATATACCCAATCATCATCCAATCCTTCAAGTTTATATGCAAACTGATTATGCTTGCCGGAAATATAGTCGGCAACCGTAAAATACAGAGAAATCATGGTCTGGTCTGACTTCAATGTTATATTTTTTGTCTCGCTAATATGCTTAGTCAATACTCCGGTATTATCATCAGGGCGCACACTTTTGTTCATTATCTGTAAATCGGAAATCATAACAGACGGGATAAATGGATTTGTAGGAAATACAGAAGGGTTAAAAACAGTTATACCGTTTATTCCTCCAAAATACATCTTTCCACTCTTACTTTTACAATATGAATATGGTGTAAACTGATTGCTCTGTATTCCGTCTATATCGGTAAAATTACGGAACTGACCTTCTGACGGATTATAGCACGACAAGCCACGGTCTGTACTTATCCAAATATTATTGTCATCATCCTCAAGTATTCCATGAACGACATTATTCGGAAGTCCATCATTTACAGTATAGTTTTTTAATACTGATTGCTTTTCATCAAAAATATACAAACCTTTTCGTGTACCAAGAAGAATATGTCCTCTGCTGTCTTTGGTTATAACGTTTACATGAGTTCTATCCAATATATTATCTTGAGGCAATATATTACAATTCTTCAGAATACCATCTTTTATTACATAAACGCGTACTCCCTCAATCGTTCCTACCCACAGACGTTCCAACGAATCCTTATAAATAGTTACTATACGCTTTTCCAGTTCCTTTCCATCACCATATTTCAAACGTTTAAATTCCTTCGTATTGATGTCAAATGATACTATACTACCCGTTACAGACGCACAAACAAGTTCTTTCCCATTTTTCACAGGCTGTATTCCATATATACCTCTACCTGTCTGCATCTCATTTCCCGGCCTATAATTGCTTATCTTTCCGGTCCTTTTATCTATCACATCAAGTCCTCCCAAAGCATGAGAACCGACATATATTTTCTGACCTGCGCTGTCAATATATATGGCCTTTATATCATTGGATGTAAGACCGTCATTTACTGTATAATGTACAAACTTATCTTTCTCAGGATTATATCTATTGATACCTCCATCATTTGTTCCTATCCACAGATTTAAATCCTCATCTTCTACAATACAACTGACCACATTATCACTCAAAGAGTTATAATACGGTATATTTCTTATATTTGTAAATCTCTGAGACAAAGGATGATAGTAATTCAAGCCACCGAAATAGGTTCCAACCCACATACCTCCCTGCATGTCTTTATACAGACTTCTTACTGAAGTATGAGAAAGGCTTCCGTCATTAGTATTTTCGCTATTATATATAGTGAAACTGTCGTTTTTCTGATTATAAATATTAAGTGCATTAAGTGTACCTATCCATAAACAGCCAAACATATCGGAAGACAATGAACGTATATAATCCGAACTTATACCTGAATTCTTATTGTTGAAAATTGTGTATTCACCGTTTATTGGATTAATTCTATAAAGTCCGTCACCTTCTGTTCCCATCCATAATTCGGACTTTGAAAGTTCCAATATAGATAAAATCATATGCAACGAGAAATCACCTTTTAAAATAGCTCTAACTTCTTTACTTTTAAGTGAATATACATAAAGTCCTTCATATGCCCCTATATAAACATTTTCACCGAATTTACGTATTGTTCTTGGCCTAATGTCTGGGAATTTACCTAATAATGATACATCGTAGAAAGACTTACTTACAGAATTAAACACTTTTAATCCTGCATCGGTAGCAACCAGTATATCATTTTTGTCAAGACACACAATATCCCATATATCCATAGGCTTATCATTATATGTATATATGAAATTCTCGAAATTGTCTAATCCGGAATTATATACAGACAGGCTATTGCTTGTACCTATCCATATTCTACCTTCTGAATCAATATCCAAGGAACGTACAACATCGCTTTCAACACTTAATGAATCGTCATCATTGTGATGATATACCACAAACTCATATCCGTCATACAAACATAATCCATTATATGTAGCAACCCATAGTTTTCCTTTCGTATCTTGTAATATATCTACCACGGTACTATTGGAAAGACCTTCTTCCAATCCTATCTTGGAGAATCTGATTTTTTCGACGGCACTTGCTGTAGAAAATAAAAACACAAGTATAAAAAATAAATACAGTTTCATGGTGTTTAAGATTTTACGGTGTACAAAATTAGTTTTAAATATGATTATTACATAATATAACATCAATATAAATACACAATCAAACAAATTCACCATATTTTTAAACACAATCGAAAGTCATTGTCTTACGGTAGAGCTACTTTTGCATAAAACAATAAAACCTAATAAAACTTATCTTATGAACAAACGTTATCTATTTTCTAAAACTATCATGTCTTTATTGTGCATGTTACTATCAGTAAATAGCATTATTGCACAAAAAACATCATTATCCAGGGTCCACGAGAATGTAAGGGAAACTCCATACCCACAAAAAATACATTCCATATACATAAACCCTGCTCCTCTTATCATTCCTGAAAAAATGAAAACAGATGATTTCGTACAGTTTGAACTGAGCATGGACTCTACATTTCCACAAAACACAACCATTACAGCCGAACCTAAACCATGGCTGATGTTCAACCCTCATCAAATTCTAAAAAAAGGCAAATGGTATTGGAGGGTAAGAAATGTATCTGCAAAAGGTGAAAAAAGAGAATGGAGCGAAACTTTTGAATTTACAGTTTCAGGAGATGAACCTCAGTTTGTAACTCCAAGTTTCGATGTTTTTTATAAGAACATGCCCAAAGGGTATCCTCGTCTGTACTGTTTTCTTGAAAAAGACCTGAAGGAAGCCAGAAAAAATATAACCTCACATCCTGAATATAAAGATATGACCGGACGTGCCAATACAGCCATGAAATCAGACTTTGACACAGCAAAAGACACGTACAGAAATGCAAGAAAGAATAGTTCCTTCATTTCATGGCTAAACACTGCATATCTTCTGACTGGGGATATGAAGTATGCAGAAAAAATGGTAACTTATGCCAGAAATCTCATAGGAAGTAAGCTGGACGCGAAACTTCTCAAAGATGACTTCTATTCCGGTGAACTTATAGAAAGTTTGTTATACATATATGATTCATGCTATAAGATGCTTTCCGCCGATGAATTAAACCTAAAATCCGCAACTATCATCCAATACACGATTAAGGGTAGATTTATGAGTCGTTAGTAGCAGCTTTCAGTAAAAAGCAACAGCACAACATCAATATGTAGCCACCATCCCCTTACCCCACGATGC
>JAHLFB010000224.1 GCA_018884025.1 Candidatus Phocaeicola faecipullorum | reverse complement strand
AGATGGCGTGAATCATCCTCTGCTGCCTGACGAATCGTTCCGTCTATTGGCACATTCAACTGTACTTCTCCATTACTGCCTATTTCCATCGGTGGATATATGCCGTAATAATAATTAGTCTGCACCTCTTCACCTACATATTCAAAACTTCCCAAACCCATAGAAGAACCTCCAACGAGCGAGAAATCGCAAGCCTTAACATCATCAGCACTGCTTCCTACCATCATACGGACTTTATCGCCGCTGTCCCATCTAACCTGGAGCTGTCCTCCGTTTGCGGGCAAGTTTTCATCCACAGATGCTCTACTGGATTTTGACGATTCTGCTACTTGCATTGAGATTCTGAATTCTGTTACTTCCTCAGAAGGCTGATTGTCGGAACCACCCGAAGGTGTTTCAACAGAATTATTGCCGTTATCTGTCAATTCTGTCTTACTACAAGAAGCAAAGGCAACGATAAGTGCCATCAATATCAACAACTTATTTATTCTATTCATAACACCTGTCAAATTACCATTCGCCACGATAAGAATCACCAACAGAACCGAATACAGACGGTTGATTAGATTCTACACTACTTGAACAAAGAATTCCCTCCGAACGAACTTCTATGTATTCACACTTAGGAGCAACGTACACTTCTTTCATCTCAATCTTTTCAAATTCTTGTTTCATAAAACTAATACCTATTAAATTACAAATTATCTATTTATTGAATGTTGTACTGATTACAAGACAAAAGATACAGCAGGTTTGTTCAACGTTTATGATTAGGATTTTACTTTTTCGAGCTTTTTTGATTTAAATCAATAAAAAATGGCAGAAAAAACTTCACATCAGATAAATTACACAAATATTTTAGTTACATATTAACACAACAATCCCTCGCATACTCATAAAAATGAACATACGGGGGATTGGTATATTATAAAAGAATCAAATCAGAACATATAGGCCAGAGATACCTGCCAAGAGTTCTTTCTCACTCCTGAACGTAGATTACCATCTGATGTATTTACAATAATATCTCCGAGCTTGCTCGCACCAATGTTATAATTCACTCCAACCTGCAAATGTCGAAGCAACTTCAAACCTGCACCGACATTAACACTGACAAAACTTTTATTTGTCTCTTCCATCAGATTCTTCCAACCATCATTTAAACTAAAGCCAAACTGAGGACCGGCAGCAACAAAAACCCCAAATGTACTTCCAAGCCCTAAAGTCCATTTAAGATTTACAGGAACTTCTACAGATTTCAGTTTCTCTGAACTTGCACCGTTTACATCCAAAACGGATTGTGAATAAAGTGCCGCTACATCTATACCAAGTCCCAATATAGGTAAAGTAACATCAAG
The DNA here is from genome assembly GCA_018884025.1 of Candidatus Phocaeicola faecipullorum. Taxonomy (GTDB): domain Bacteria; phylum Bacteroidota; class Bacteroidia; order Bacteroidales; family Bacteroidaceae; genus Phocaeicola; species Phocaeicola faecipullorum. The sequence continues at coordinate 8,549 of JAHLFB010000224.1, read as the reverse complement.
CATAGGTCCTACAAAGAAACCTGTAGTATTATCTCCAATATTATTATCCAACTTGGAAATATCCAAACCACCTTTCAAACCAAATTTTACCTGTGACTGCGCAGGAACAGCCAGCAACAGGCAGACCATAACCACAATAATTGAAACTAATTTTCTCATAATTGTTCTATTTTTAAAATTCACAAAAGCAAAAATAATTGATTTATATTGAATTGCAAGTTTTTTCTTAAGATTTTATGGTTTTATATGCAACCAGATATACTTGCTGAACGATGAATGAACGGCTGATGAACAATAAAAGAACGCTCTCCGAACAACATTCGAATGGTATTTAAACAGTATTTAAATAGCGTTCAAACAGTGTTCAGAGAGCGTTCAGTAATAAGTCTTTAAGTTTTTAAGTTTTTGAGTTTAATCAAGTCGATAACGAACTTATAAACTAAAAGACTAAAGAACTTACATTTCTTACTTATTTAACTTCCAAGTAAATCCATCTTTTGTATCTTTCACCTCGAATCCAAGCGCTGCAAGGTTGTCACGTATCTTGTCGCTTGTAGCCCAGTCCTTGTTAGCCTTGGCTATCATACGCTGTTCCAGCAACATGTCAACCACCTTACCGTAAGCCTCTTCGCGTGCGGCATTGTTTTCCGCATCAGCCTTCAAGCCTAAAATATCAAATACAAACATATTAAAGACTTCCTTCAGCTCCTTCAAATCTTCTTCACTGATAGTAGCCTTCTTGTCGATAACAGTATTAATCATACGTGTAGCATCGAAAAGATGTGAGATTACGATAGGAGTATTGAGGTCATCGTTCATCGCATCGTAACATTTCTCACGAAGTCCGGCAGGTTCAATACCGCTTGTAGTCTTTGAAGGAGTGATACGCTCAAGGTTCTTCACACCTTCCATCAAACGTTCAAGTCCCTTCTCAGCTGCCTGAAGAGCTTCATTACTGAAGTCAACAGTGCTGCGATAATGTGCCTGAAGGATGAAGAAACGTATTGTCATAGGCGAATATGCCTGAGTGAGCAGCTTATTGCTACCGGTAAAGAACTCATCAAGAGTGATGAAGTTGCCCAATGACTTGCCCATCTTCTGTCCGTTGATGGTAATCATGTTATTGTGCATCCAGTAACGCACCATATCGTGTCCCTGTGAAGCTACACTCTGAGCAATCTCACATTCATGGTGAGGGAATATCAGGTCCATACCGCCACCGTGAATATCAAACGTATCGCCAAGATACTTCTTTCCCATGGCTGTACACTCACAGTGCCATCCAGGGAAACCGTTGCTCCATGGTGATGGCCAGCGCATGATATGTTCCGGCTGGGCACATTTCCAAAGCGCAAAATCTGCCGGATTATGTTTCTCCTGCTGTCCGTCGAGTTCACGTGTAGTATTGATTACATCATCAAGATTTCTTCCTGAGAGTTTTCCGTAATGATGGTCTTTGTTATATTTAGCAACATCGAAATATACGGAACCCTGGCTCTCGTAGGCATATCCGTTCTTAAGGATTTCCTCAACCAGCTGTATCTGCTCGATGATATGTCCAGAAGCATGAGGCTCGATGCTTGGAGGAAGCACGTTAAGAGCTTCCATAGCCTTGTGATAGCGGTTCAGATAATACTGCACTACCTCCATCGGTTCAAGCTGTTCAAGGCGAGCCTTCTTTGCTATCTTGTCCTCACCGTCGTCGGCATCATGTTCAAGATGACCAACATCTGTGATATTGCGAACATAACGTACTTTATATCCAAGATGTGTAAGATAACGGAAAAGTATGTCGAAAGTAATTGCCGGACGTGCATGTCCAAGATGGGCATCACCATACACGGTAGGTCCGCACACATACATGCCCACATGCGGTGCGTGAGCCGGCTTGAAAAGTTCCTTCGTACGGCTCAGTGTATTGTAGATTAAGAGTTTATTTTCCATAATGCATAAAAATTATGTTAGACCGCAAAGTTAAAAATAAATTCTTTGACAGACATATACTACCGGCAATTTTCTTTTATAGAATCACCTCAATACCACGTTCTAATAGAAATAACAAAAACAGAGCAAAAATCTATCCTACAATAGGCCACCCGTCTTCTGTCCATTTTATTGTCCGTACATACAGCATAGGAGTACCGTCATTCTTAACGGAATAAGCATGAGCTATAAAATAATATTTCCCTTCAAACTTATATGCCGCACAATGTCCTATACCAGCCCAATTCTTATCTCCTTTTACAATTATTGTTCCTCCTCCATACTCCATTGATTTGCCATCACGGTCAAGGTAAGGGCCACGAACATCTTTGGAACGTCCCACAGCAACCTTATAATCACTCTTCAATCCACGGCAACAATAATCAAACGAAACAAACAGATAGTAATATTCACCGTGCTTCATAATGAAAGGAGCCTCAACCGCACCATCACCTGCATCCTCGCCTTTCACACTGACAGAGCGCTGACGGCGCGAAATGGAATACCACTCCTGTGGCTCGGCCACAGCGTTAAGGTCATCGGTAAGACGGACTAACTTTATTCCGTCCCAGAAAGAACCGAAAGTCATCCATGGTGTACCCTTCTCGTCAATTATTATGTTAGGGTCTATAGCGTTCCATGAATCGCGGTTCGGAACAGACTGAATCACCATTCCGTGGTCGGTCCATTTGAAACGCGGGTCTTCCCTGTCGAGAGTGGGAGTTGTGGCATGCCCTATAGCCGAAGTGTTCTTTCCGAAAGCCGAACATGAATAAAACAAGTGGTACAACCCGTTGTGATAAATCACATCCGGTGCCCAAGTATGTCCGTTATATCCGTCAATCAACTCTACAGCCCATTGGGGCGCTTCTGAAAAGACAGACGGTTCGAACTTCCAGTTCTTCATGTCGCGCGAAGACATCACGCTTATCCCCTGTCCCGTGGCAAAGAGATAATATGTATCTTTTTCTTTTATCATCACCGGGTCGTGAGTCATTACCTTATCGACGGTGATAATATCATCCGCTGCTGCCCGCGCTGATACGGGCAGGATAGCGAATGATGAACCAACAATAAATGCCGTTAATAACTGAATTCCAAATTTCATATATTGTAATTTTTACAAGGTGACAAGTTTACGCTTCTCCTCATTCAGATTGAGGTTTTGTCAACTAACTTGTCAACTGAAACCTTGTCAACTAATTATTGTACTTTCTTCATCCAGTTAGTTATGCTTCCGCCGTCTTCATAACCACCACCTACGATAGTTGCCTTGCGTGGACTTGCTTCCCAGTCTACTTCTCGCTGGATATATATTTTATTTGTTCCTATTGAAATCACATTATTTTCTGCATCGAACGACCATGCAACATCATTACCCCAAGCTTCTGAAGTAACTTTTCCGTCCTCACCCAATGTTATAACTTTAGAAGCATACTGTGTGGCATTACTATCATTAGTACTATTATCTCTTGTTGGCTTAAACTGTATAAGTTCCCAGTTACCAACGAGTTCAGATGGAGATATTGCGAGCTGAGGAACTGCTCCATAACGTTCCGGCATAACTATAGGCCATCCATCTTCAGTCCAGCGTATGCTGCGTACATGACCCATCATAATAGAATTACTATACTGATTACCTCCCACATTTGCAGGGAATCTACCTTGTGAAGTATAATACCAGTTACCGTTTCCATCATCAAAGATACCACAGTGTGATATACCAACCCATCCATAACCACTGCTGAACTTATATGGTGCGGTTACAGCCGGATACATATCCTCTCCACTGGTCGCCTGATTACCTTTCATATCCACATATGGTCCATCAGGATTTTCAGAACGTACTACACGTGTATTATAAGCTACGGCAAGCTGGCCATAAGCAATAAACATATAATAATATCCTGTCTGAGGATTATAGATTACATCCGGACCCTCTGATCCCTGCCAACGGTTATTGTTTCTTTTAGCAACAAGTTTACCGTATGTATTTGCGTTCCAATCAGATATCGCCCAAGGTTTATTCAATTCTGCCTGTGGTTTTCCTGTTTCAGGATTAATCTGAACGGCAGCAAAACCGCTATGCCATGAACCGTAAATCATCCAGTGTGCTCCACTTTCTGTTATTACATATGTAGGGTCGATAGCATTGAAATAGAAATAAGCATCCCAATCTGATAGACTAGCTCTACTCCATCCATCCAATGCCTTATCAGATGAAGAGCATACCACCATTCCCTTATCTTCCCATACGTTTGAAGCAGGATCTGATGTTTCCATAAGACCGATAAACGCACGTTCTGTCCATGAATTGTCAAAATTACTTTCAGTATTAATAGCACCTGTCTTTATATAATTATCAATCACAATGCTGTAATACATTCTGTAGAGTCCGTCTCTTACTTTTCTTACTACCGGAGCCCAATAACCATATGCAGGTTCTTCTATAGGTTCCAGTCCCATTTCAGCCCTATACTCATTAAGCTTTGTTTTAACCCATTCTGGTGTATCAAGCATTGTAGCTCCAAGATATTCCCATTCAACCAAGTCTTTTGATCTGCGACAATGGAAGTGTCCGTGTCCTTCATGAGCATTACCGTATGAAGCATCTGTCTGATACATATAGTAGTAACCATCTTCAGCCTTGAACACAGAAGGGTCGTGAACATTTGCAAGATTCCATTGTTTACGCATATCCCATGTTGCAATAGAGGTATAGTTATCATCATAATCCGGAGCTACATAATTATTAAGCTGTTCTTCAAGACTTACGTCAGCTGTAGTAGCTGTAATAGTTTCCGAATATATGTAACGGCTATTACCATAGATATAAGCACGTACATAATAAGGAGTATTGCTTTTCAGACCTGAAATAGTAACACTGAAATTCTCGTCTGCATCCAAGACGTTATCTTTGATAGTAGGATTCTGGACATTCAAGCTATAGCAGAAACCTTTTTTCACTACATTATTTACATCGCCGCTCGCAGAAGATGTTACGGTCAAAGAAAAACCAGTCTTTCCACTTACAACAGGAGCAGATGCTGTTATACCGCTGTCGCTGCTGTATTCTATATTATCCAATCCATCGGTACAAGCTGTAAAGCCGAAAACCGTAAATAAGGACATCAAAAGGTATGATATTTTTTTCATTTGATTGTTTTGTTTAAACATACCGCTACTCCAAAAGAGTAACGGCATGTATTGTTATAAAAAATTTATTCGAAAACGAGATGACAACCATCAACAGAAAGTGCAAAATTCAAATCATCAGGATCTATTGCATTAGCGCCCAAATAATATTGTATATCAAGTTGGTTGTCATTACCAATCATCTCAATCTGAACATCAGCTGTTCCATTACCGCAGTTTGTGACATAAACTGTAACTTCAGCACCATTCATGCTTTGAAGCCATTCTTCCCATGTCTGGTTTACCCATTGTGTTCCGCTGTGAGGGAACGGTATCTCAACATCAGCAGCGTTCCTTCCATAATTATCAGCACGAAGCCAATAGTACAGACTATTATCATTCTTTCTAAGAGCTACAATAAAGTTATTCCAGTTACCCGATAGATTACTATAATTAGTAAAGCTTACAGATTTTGTTTCTCCTACAGCCACTTTAAAATTATCAGTATAAGCTTGTAAGAAACCTGTACTGTTATCTGTTGCTCCTACAGTGCCTGTATAACTAACCGGTGAGACTTGAGATTCCTGAACTGTTATACTGACTTCTGCAGTAATGCCCTCGCCTGCAGTAATAGTTACTTTATGAGTACCAGCAGTAGCCGGGATAGCTGAGAAAGTAAGTCTTGAGTTATCAAGAACTCTTTGTTTTCCGGTAGATTCAGTAGCCGTAACAACCATTCCTGTAGGATCGAAAGCCATAGTTCGATCTGTCAATGCTTCCGTTGCTTTTGTTGTGTAATAATAGTATGTAGTATGTGATGGTTGGGTTGTTACTGCAATAGATTTAATACTTTCAACAACCTCAAACTTGGCATTAGCCATAATAGGTTTATCACAGTTTTCACCCTTAAAAGTCTTGTTATATGCAGCCACAAGTGTTTTTTCACCAGCTGTATCCATATCAGGAATAGCAGAGAAACTTAGTTCCGATGCTGTTACTGTTTTTGTAACTCCCTCTTCAAAAGTAACCTCTGCAGTTACTCCGGCCATAGCTTCACTGATCTCAGTACCAGCATTAACTTCAAGAGGAACATTCTGCAAAATCATTGATACAGGATTCTTGTCTGCAGCAGAAGTACAACCACCTATCGGTTCAATATTTGTCTGTAGAAAGTCAATATAAGAACCTTCAGGAACAATAAAACAACGGATATTCGTATTACTTGCATCTGAATTCAGATTTTCTAGTGCTGACGGTTGTTTATATGTTTTTGTAACTACTCCATTAGTCATAGTTATATTGAAAGCTTCAGGATTGGTTCTATCTACTGTAAGCGTTACCTTTCCTCCAAGTTTGTCTATACCTGCGTCCGTATCAGTTTCAAAAGTTAAGGTACTCTGAATATATGAACGATCAATATAATCTCCCCATTCAGAATTTCCAGATGGTTGGTTATCAAAACGTATTGCTCCATATTCCTTATATCCTTCACTGTCACGATTGGCATCTGCACAAATTATCAAAGCAAAGTTTTTATAAGTATTTGGTGCACTTGGATTAATATTAAGGTTGAACACCGCATTCCATTTCTGTCCATCAGGTATTACATAATATTTCGAAAACGCAGTCCACCATCCGCTCGAAAAATCTGTATTGCCAAAAGTATATACATCCTCCATCATACCTTCCAGCACTTCCTCTTCCTGTTTATTGCCATCTTCTATTTCCTGAACCTTGTCGGAAATCCAATCTGGAGCATCAACTTCGAAGATTTCTCCTCCTTCGCAACCTGCCAATGTAAACAGTCCAAAAGCTGCAGAGCAACATGCTAATGCTATTTTATTATAGTTTTTCATTGTCTTAAACATAATTAGGTTATTTATTCATTTAAATCAACTACAGGACGTACTGTCCATCCTTTTTCTCTGAAATAGACTGAGTTGTCAGAACTGTTGTTTGCAGAGTTTCCTTCAAGATTAGGGTTCTTATTTGTCAATGTCTGAACAATAGGCAGAAACTCATGACCTGTGATATAGGTATCAAATGAACTCTTCAATTCCGGATCAGACGATATATTGGCGTAACTTACCGGTTCTTTTATATTCTTTGTAGAACGACGGAATGTTCCATGCTCTTTAAGCTGCTGCAAACGACCGTTATCGTAGAAGAATCCCCATCTGATCAAATCGAATCCACGACCAAACTCACAACCAAATTCCTTAGGTCTTTCAACATTTGCTATCTGTTCGAAAAGTTTATCAGCTGTATCAAAGTCTTCAAGTTTCAGGTCCGGCAAGTCTGCACGGCTGCGTACCTCATTAATCCAGCCTATTGCTTTTTCAGTAGGACCGTTAACTTCATTCTCGCATTCTGCAGCACGAAGCAAAACATCAGAATAACGCATCAGGCGGATATTAATACCGTCACGCAAACCTGTAACAACCGTACTATACAAACCTGTACGAAGATTAGTAAATTTGGCAATAGGCAATCCACCGTTAGTTTTATTGGTATAAATGTCTTCTGTAGCAGAAAGTTCATGAGTATAGGCTACATTTCCAAACTCAAAACCTTACCAGTCAGTTTCATATGTACCGATAGTCCAATAAAGGCGTGGATCAAGTTTACCATCTGTTGTACGTTCTTTCTTAAACAGTTCATATAACCATGGAGATGCAGATATATCTGCCCAACCACCATAAACACCAGGAGCAAAGTTACTTTCTATAGCAGAACCCTGAGTTGCATTAGGGCTTGTGTTTACCGGAGTCCATTCATCGTCTGTACCCTGTGAACCATAATCGAGGAACTGTACTTCGAAAAGACTTTCGTCATTATTTTCGTAAGCAGAACCTTCTCTGAAGTTATCACCATAGTTGTCCATCAATCTATATGTACCATATTTCTTGTTGATGATATCTTCAAGTACCACCAAAGCCTCTGAGAATTTATGGCGAACCATCAGAGTACGTGCATAATAGCCGGCTGCAGAACCACAAGTGGCACGTCCGCCAGACCATTCACCACCCATATCACGTGATGGAAGCAGTTCCATAGCTCCAGAGAAATCCTTTTCTACCTGGTCGAGCACCTCATCGTAAGAACTGTTCTCACCGTAAAGGCCTTCAAGTGAAGAATAGCCCGCATAATCAGTAATTAGAGGTGGGTTCTGATAATAACCTACCAGATTGTAATATGACAAACCTCTGAGGAACAAAGCCTGACCTTTAATGCGTCGCATGCTTTCAGACAGCTTGCTGTTGTCTTCATCACAACGTGAAAGGATAAAGTTACATACATTTATTCAAGTTTCGCAAGTAGCCCTATGCCGTCTTTTTCACTCCGCATAAATCTTTAATGATGTTGATTTTTGGATTGTCATAGGCAATCATCCTGATAATTTCCTCTTCATCTGCCGAGAATAGCTCTGC
>JAHLFB010000223.1 GCA_018884025.1 Candidatus Phocaeicola faecipullorum | reverse complement strand
ATTGAAACCTTGTCACTGAAATTGACAGCACGTTCGATAGCACCACCGATAGATATATTACCGATAATTCCTAAAGCAGGTTTCAGGTTCTTGCTGAATACCGATGAAATAATAGCAGCAAAGACCGCTCCGCCGATTCCACTTTGTACAGTAGAACCTAATAAAGCTGTTACCTGAACTGTTACATCCATATTGGCAAACGAACGTTGTTGAGAAAGCAACATCTTCTCATTCGCCCTCATATAGTTATACGTATTCTTAATATCCTCTTTGACAGCAGTTGAATTCGTTCCGGTGATGTTCAACTTTCCATTACCTGCCATTGTGATTACTTCTATCTTTACCAAGGCAACCTTATCCCCATCCGAAGTAGCAGAATAACATGTCCCTGGGGGTAAAGGAGAATCACCAATCAATCCACTTCCTCTTTCTTCCGGCACTGGCACAAAAGTCTCTTCCTGCGTTTCTTTATCTATATAAGAGAAATTAGTATCCCAAAACTCCATTCCACCAATGCGTTTCAACTGCTCTTTTACCCTTCTACGCATTTCAATTGCCCATTCCAGATAAACACGTACATCTTCCTTAGTGTACTTTCCATCTGGATGCAACAGTTTGATAAGTCCTGAAACTGTCTTACGAACCGGTTTCGTATCACGCTGACGCATTTGTGAACCTAATGTAAAATATTCATCTATGACGTTCGTATAATTGTCCTTTCTTAATGCATGAAGCATTTCACTGAAGAAGTCCGTACTGAAACCAAAATGATTAGTAAAATTGGCTGGTGCAAATTTCATTATTTCCCATCCCGGCAAGAAAAATCCTATACGGTCAAGAAATGCCGTATCATCTGATATCTTATCAGAGAAAGGGCTGAATAAATGACTGGTCTGTAATACTGTTTCTACAGGCTGATTGATATTACCATTCAGAATAATAGAAGCATTGGCTGATTTTTCTCCTGATTTACCAGCTCTTGAGAAAGAACCCGATTCCATATAGTCTTTCATCAAAGGCACTACTTCACGGTCTTTAAACAACTCATCAGTCGATTCATCGAAACATACGGCATCCCATTTACCCATTGCTCCGATCTGACCATTGGAATTATTTACAAAAAGAGAGGCTGCTGTACCTTGTCCTCCAGAAACCAGCATGGAGTATGGCGACAACTCCTTGAACACGTATGATTTACCGGAACTTCTCGGGCCAAGTTCAGCCATATTAAAATTAGCCTCTACCATAGGTATAAAACGTGAAAGAAGGAGCATCTTCATTCGCTGTGTCATACCTTCCGACTCCGGTTCGTAACCACCGCTACGCAGCAACACATTCAACCACTCTTCATTGGTAAAATTCTTTCTGTTGTTGCTTATTCTGGACATATCAAAGCTCGATAACTGGATAGGGCGAACTTTAGATACAACAAACGGATACAACTTACTGCCAATTGCCATAGTAGAATCATACGTTATATCCACGATAGCCCATATTCCACCCATCATCATCTTTTCATGTTCCGTCACAATCCTGTCATCAATATTTGCATCTCGAATATTCAGGTTAGAAAGTTCTGCCCAATATTTATCCTTAGAAGCATCCAGACGGACAGAAATCTTATCTATCACTTTGTAAGTACCTTCTTCCCTTATCTTTGCCTGTATCAGATTAGCTTCATCCGGATTGACATAATGTTTGCGGAGCACATTTTTCACGTTCTCAACTCCTTCCTTAATTTTCTGTTCGTCATCCGTACTGCATGAATTGGCAAGCAAATATTCCAATACAAAAACCGGCACATTCGCACCACCTTTTACAGAACGAACCACGTCTTTCCGAACTACATATCCCTGAAACTGATCCAGTAATTTTTTATCTAATTCCAACATAATACCATCTTTTAAAATAAGTCATCCAAGTCTCGTGACACTGATTTTTTTACATCACAGAAATCCACTTGCTGCTGTGTCTGAATATCCACAACCACTACTTTCACATTTCCCGTTGATGACAATGCAAATTCAGCCTCCTGCACTGATGAAGGAGTCATTCTATATACTGAAGACGTACTCAGCAAAGCTCCATCTTCATAAATCTGAATCACCACTTTTCTTTCTGCCCTAAACAAAGTACTCTCTACACTTTCAGCCTTCAGCTTAACCGTGAAATAAGTTCCTGTAACATTCTGCAAAGCTGGTTTATTTACGATGGATACTCCTAAAGACTCCTGAATTTCAGTTGCAAACTCATAAGCCGGAATAATACATTCCTGAGGAGTAAATCCACCATGGGCATAGCCGTATGCACCTTTTGAAACAAACGGTTTGTCCGACTTTGCATAATACTGGTATTGACTACCTTTATAATTCTGGTTCCTTACAATTATATTCTCATTCCCCAGATTCTCATTTGCCAGACAGAACCTTTCCTCCGATTTGATAATATCTCCCTGTGGAACAGGAATTTTATCTGCTTCATCCAATATACCGGTTATCACAAATCCATGATCGGCTGTAAGATACACTTTACCATAACCCATACTGAAGAGGTCATTTATTTTTTCCGAAACAAACGCCTCGTATGCATTTATATCTTTCAATCCAGCCAGTTGTTTCTTTTCACCAACCTGATCTATATCACCGAACATCAATACTAACTTATTAGCCGTTACTCCACTATTGAGTTTTTCCAATTGGATAATTTCCACATCAGGTATTACAGTCTTCAGATTGTTATATCTTGTTTGGGCTACATCTTCTACTTCCGCACAACCGAAAAGCGAACTCATGCCATTCTCCGTTACAGATGGAAGCTCTGCAAAAGCCACATCCTTCTTTCCCTTAACCTTAATCTTATCAGCTATGGACTCTGCTATTTCAAGCCTCAACCCGTCACAAACTATTACCGCTATCCGTCCGTTTCCGGAAAGTTTATCAACTATAAAGTTTCTTTGAGTTGGTTTATATCCATCTATAAGCCCAAACCAACGGTCAAGCAATTCTTTATTATATTGTTCGTATCTGTATTGATATGGACGCAATAGTTTTTCTTCCTGAAGCCATGCCACATACAGATGCCTTATGGCTGAATCCAAAGGAGCAAAATGTGATTGATAATAAGTTGCCAGTTGAGAAACAGTATTGATTTCATAAAGCTTCTCATTCTTGAAGTCGAGCAATACCTTTACATCCTTCAACCATTCAGCCTTATATGCTTCTGCTTTCTTACTTTTAGTTCGATTGTGGACATATTGTTGGAATCCGATAATATATTCATTGTTCTCCAATGCAGCACTAAGCTGCTTGAAATACAGTCTGTCCAACTCAATAAGACAATGGTCCGGATGGATATCGAATACAGACACTCCTTGAGGCATCTTGTATTTCTCGATATAATTCAATAAAGGCTCCTTCATTGAATTGCTGTCCACACATTTATAATAAATTTTCAGCAGTCTATCAGACAGATTATTATGAATAAGTCCGTCAAAGATTGTATCGGCTACCGATTGTGCCAACACTTCCACAGGCTGTTTTGTCTGTGGCTTTGAGATAAGGCTATAAACTTCCGATTCAAAGATCTTCCATACATCTCCATCGATACTCTTTTTAGTCTCCTTAGGATGATGCAGCAAGTCTATTACCAGTCCGTCAGTATCCAATGGCTTAATTATTCCCTTACTTACCCCATGCCACCAATTTAAGTCCTTTCCCTTGCTCAATTTGGCAGCCATCAGAAGTTCCAGCTTTCCTAATTCTGTATTCTCCCTTATACCTTCAAACAGATGCCTTCTGATATAAGCCTCCATATCATCCAGTATAATACAACCGTAAGTTTCCGCATACTCTAACAGAAAACATAAAGAATCCGGCGTATTCTGCTTATAGAATACTACCTTCTTGCCTATACAGTCTTTTTCTGCTCTATATCTTGCCTCTATCTCGTCTATTTCCTCATTTCCAGTATTGATCACTACTACATTCGAAGGCAAATAATCCAACAAGAATCTGCCTTCTCCTAAAGCATCCGTCACCACCACACGGTCATGAACAGCCAATACTTTATTTATATCGTTTTGAAACCATCTATCAATCATGATTTTCTATGTTTAAAGCTTTATCTCTTTCATTTCTCTCTTTCAAAATCGATTTTCTCTATTTTTCATTACCGATTTCGGAAATGATTAATTATCTAATTATCAAAATATTAGCAATTCTCGTTTCCATTTCTCATTTCCAAATCGGTTTTTATCAGTTTTTCTATTCCTTATTTTGGAAATGAGAATCATCATTTCTTCAGTTTGTATTTTATCCATCTGTTTTCACCTTCCGACTCTATTATTCCATCAGAAAGCATAGCTTTAATCTGTTCCAGAACTTTCTTATAAGGAATCTCGATTCCGATTCTTTGCTGAATGTCCTTCAATCCGGAGCATTCATATATCTTCAAGTCTTCAATAATAAGTTCACGAAGTCTGTAAGGTTCGATTCTCTTTAACGAAGTAGTACCCTTATAATCACTTTGTTTTAAAACAGATGCATTCACTCTATATTCTTTTCCTCTATTTCTACCAGAAGTTTCAACGATACCGTCATCCACCAGTTTATCAAGCCATGGAGAAAGCTCATCGCGGTTTTTCAGATTCAGCAATTTAATCAGATCTGCCGCCGAAAGACTTTCATGCTGGGCTATCAGCCCCAAACAGATAATCTGCTTTTGGCGGAGTTCCACTACCTGCAAAGCATAGCGAATTACTTTGATGGCTTCCTGGCTGATAATGCGTCTTCCTACTATGGCCTTCACATAATCATCCCCTTCTTCCACTTTCGGAATCTGCTTTCCATTGGACAGAAGCACTTCATACATCTTGTCATATCCGGAACCTTCACGCTCCATCATTTGTAGGGCATAGCACAAATTGGCAAAATGCTCGTTTCTCTTCACTGTTTTATGAAGAATATTCTGTGGAGTTACTCCCAATGGCAATGCTCCCGGATTGACCACTTCAATCCTGTCCGGATGGATATTGATAAAAATATCTCCTCTTACCGTATAAGGGCGGTGCACCAACGAATTGCAGGTCAGTTCTCTGACTACCGCTTCATCATACGCAGGAATTTCCTTACGGAACAATCCGTCGCTGATTTCATTGCTTTCCCTCCAAACAGGCACATTGTCCCATATCGCTTCAATGATTTCCTGAGGATTCTTGGTAAAGTCATCAATAAGATATTTCCAGACCTTATCCCCATACTGGTCAAATTGGATACACTGCACCACAGGAGCATTCATCAGTCTGCCTCGTTGCGATTGGGTTCCGATAAAAAGCACTCCCAGGTTGGTCATGTTATCCGACTCTTCCACTGTCAGGAAATAGTAATCCAGCAGTTCCTTATCTTCTTTCTGCTTTACGAACTCCGACACACGGTTTGAA
>JAHLFB010000222.1 GCA_018884025.1 Candidatus Phocaeicola faecipullorum | reverse complement strand
AGGGATGCAATGACAGTAGGGAAGTATGGATTAAAGTGTCATCCTTTCTGGCTTCACTTGTTTTCGTTTCCGTCAGTTCTGCCCATTTCTTTCACTCTTTTCACCATCATTCCTATGTACTCGGCAGCCTGGTCCTCGCGTTTGTTGAGCTTGGACAAGGCGGAAGAGTAGCTGCTGGGGCTGATGGTCTCTCCTGTCTTGCGTGAAAGTATTAGCTTGTGAGCATGAAGGACGGATTGCCATTTGTGGCAGACCAGCCTGTGGTAGCTCAAGCAATCAAACAGTTTGGCTATCAGATTGATGCGGTTCGCATACAGGTGGAAGTTGGTTCGGCAGTGCAACAGGGAATACATGTCGTCCGCTGAAACGTGTGTATAAAACAAATGAGCCTCATTCGCACATTCCGCAATGGGGCTCATTTGTTCCTTGTTCAGATAACATTCAAACGTTGTTTGAACCGCGCTGTCGCCGGGCGCGGGTGGTTGGGGTGTGTTGTGTAAAGGTACGTCCGTGGCGTCATAAAAATCTTGCATGCCCATAAAGTCGTCTTTCTCAAAACTCCCTTTTCGCCACAGTTCTTCTGTAAATCCTTGGCAGTTCCGGAGAATCCCCTTGATGACGCCAAGGTTCTTCTTGTGTTCGTTCCTCCCTTGGAAGCAGGTGCAAATGGAATAGGTGTGGCCGTTCAGGAAATCTTCTGTAAACCTCCTGTAAGGTTTCCCTTTCGTTACCACTTCATCCACATATTGCCGGTAGGCGGCGCGGGCCAAGTTATACAGCCCGTCTTTGCCCATAAAAGGGTTCTTGCCCTTCAGTGGGCACTCGTTGCAATTACCCTCAAAAAGAGAGAGGGATAACAATCTTCTTTGTCATTGTTTCTTGCTCTTTTAGTTAAAAATATGATTGTAAACTATTGTGATACCTAAATATGGCACGACATACCGATGTCCAGTGCGCCGTGCCTGTTGTGCCGTAAAATGCCATCGGCCAGTTACCCGAACAGCCCATTAACCAAATTTACAGCGTCATCTTTCTTTTTATTGATAATTCTTGCGTACACTTGTGTCATTTTCACATCGGCATGGCCGAGTAGTTTCGATGTTGTATAGAGGTCGGCACCAAGCGTCAGCATCATCGTGGCGAAGGTATGGCGGGCGGTGTGAAATGTAAACCGCTTGCTTATTCCGGCTGCTTTTGCCCAAGGTTTGATAAGGATGTTAATAGTGTTGGGTGACGGGAGGTCAAACACTTTGTCTTCTGGGGTTTTGTTTCCACGTTCCGGCATCCATTTCAACGCTTCGGAAGAGAGAGGAAGATAAATAGGTTCTTTGGTCTTTTGCATGGAAACAGACAGGCGGTACTGTCCGCCGTCCACAAACACATCTTTCCATTGCAATCTGATTATATCGCTGATTCGCAGCCCACAGAAGCAAGAGAACAGGTAGGCATCTTTTATGGCCTCGTTTTCTATTGGCGTGTCTATCAATGCACGTACCTCGTCAATCGTCATGTACGACCGTTTGCTTTCGGGCAGACGAATTTTGTCTGAATTGCTAATTTTGGTAAAGGGGTTGGATTTGATGATTTCGGCGCGAACTGCCGCATTCAAGGCTCCGTTTAGAACGCGGTAGTAAGTGTGCAGAGTGAAATTTGTCACTCGTTTGCCCTTATTGGACCGATATTCTGTCTGTAGGTAGTCGAGATAATTCTGGCAAAACGTTTTATCGATTTGGTCCATTAGCATCCGCTCCCCTGCATAATCCCTCAGGATGCTGATGGTCTTACTAATTTGATAGCCGTCTTTTTTACCACGTTTTGCCTGGTTCTCTTTATAGGTTTTCATCCAATCGAGCAGGTAAACCCGTTCCTTTGTTTCTATACCGGCTTCGCCATTGGTAAGCTCAATAATGCGTTTGGACTTAATGGCGTTGGCGGCATTCATTGTCGCCTGATTCTGCAGACGGGCGTTATAGTCCGTTTCCGGAATAAGGTACATCTTCAGATATTCGTATGTCCGCTTGCCGAAGCGGTATATGTCAAGATATAAACTTTGGCTTCCGTTTGCCAGTTTCTTTGTTCTCAAGCGGACAGGCTCTTTAACTTTTGTAGGCTTCTTTACTCGTGGCATATCGTTTCTTTTATTTATGTTTCTTCTGCAAAGGTACAAATAAAAGTCGAAAATGAGAAACAAATAAGAAACAAAAATGTACTGAAAAAGAACCTATCAATTACAAAAAATGAAACTTGATGAAATGATACAAATTGTGTAATACACTGAAAATAAGCAACTTTATTTTCATTTACTTTGTTTTTGTTTTCATCTTATACTGATACAATGAAAATCTATACAATTCTTTAAATTGCTCTGCAGTGCAATATTTCTTTCCCCACCAAAACCAGTCACCATCAAACTCATGCCATGGACGGAATATTACCGGTATTTGTTCCCCATTCTTTCCTATCAATGTTTTATTGTATTCCGCAATCTGATCTAACATGTCAGTAAAAGCCTTATGATGCGTACCTCCTGGAAGTATTTTTTTCACGATACTATCTCCCGTTTCATAAAAGCTACCGCCTGTAACCGGGTTAGCTGCATGCCAACAATACGAAATAACTCCTCCCTCATAAAAAGCCTGGCAAGTTAATTTTCTCACCTTTTTCGTATCTTCTACGTATAAAGAAGCATGTGGTGTAGCTATATTCATAAAATCCCAGCTATAAAACTGAGGTTTTTTACCAGAGATTCGTTCAATATCACTGACTCCTGAATCATCACACCATCCATACCCAGACGCTGTTGCATCCTGAGCACCAAAAATAAAACGACCACTTGCCATTACCTGATGCAAATTATCATATAAAGCTTTAACTCTATAATTAGCTTTCTTATCAACTAAGCGATATGGATAAACAAACTTTTTTTCCGGCGACGTTGTTTTATTCTTTCTTATCTGTTCTGCATCATCGTAAATCCAATGGCATTCTCCAATATTAACATGGTCAAAACTTATATTTCTACAATGACGAAGAAGTACATCATATTCTGTTTCTTTAATAGTTATATTCCGAAAATACACATCAGATATAGGCTGCTCCGCCAGCCCCAATATTTGGATCGGATTCCCTTTTGCTTTCCCTATATGAATATTTTCAAAGTATATATGTCTAATTTTTCTGATATCCTCTGAAGTAAAACTGTTGGGCATATAACTAGGAATCCAATACCACAAATTTACATTGAAACCCCAATCTCCTACCTGCTTTATATCTATATCCCGAAAATGAATATTTTCAATTGCACCTAAACCTTGATTATTTTGGCGGCTACAAACCATAATACCCCTGTCACTCTTTTCTATCGTACAATTAGTAACCCACACATTACGCACACCTGCCGGTAGCTCAACACCAACACAAATACCTCCTCCTTGAATAAAATAACAAAAACTTACAAAAATATTTTCGCATACCTTTTTGACTTCCCGACCATTCTCATCCATATACTGCACTGACTTGATTGCAATATTATCATCCTGTCCATCAAGAACAGAATTTAAAAGATAACAATCGGCAGAAGAATCCGGATTCCAGCCATCCGCATTCGATAATCCATAATTTGAGGAAATAATTCTACAATTATAAGTTGTCACCCCATTACATAGCAAAGGGTGTATATTCCATGTACACGGATTAGTCACCGTAACATTATCGATAGAAACATTATCACAATTTACAATAGGAAGGCCACGAGAACGGGACATTCGGCTCAAATTCTCTGTCTGTAACTTAGCCAGCACGCTTCCTTGATTATCAATAGTACCTCCACCATAAATACGAATATTCCGAAATCTCTCTCCAGCATTATTTAGTTTACCTAAATTAAGGACACTTGAAAAACAATCAACCCCATGTCCTTCGTAACGGCTTTTCACTAAAGGGAAATGTGCCAGATTGTTGACAGCCTTCAATACGGCTCCCGAATCAAGACGCAAACTAATATCACTTCTCTGTATAAATAAAGCCCCTGTTATATAAGTACCAGCCGGGATATGAACTTCACCATTTACTGGGCATTCATCAATGGCTTGTTGAATTGCTTTTGTATTAATTGTTACCCCATCTCCTTTTGCTCCATACCTAACTACATTCAATACAACAGGAGCCGGTTTGGTTTTTAAATGTATCAGCTGAGAGGAGCAGTTATTTCTTTCATCTGCCACAGAACGGACTTCTACCTTATAATCGGTAGACGGTTTCAAATTCAGAATCCGGAAACTATTCAGCCCAGTGCTTCCCACACAGTTTCCATCAACATAAACTTGATACTCCTTTACTTTTTTATAGTCAGACGGAAACTCCCAAAAAACAATTGCCTCATCTGATGTAACAGTGCCAGGCAATAGACGCAAGTTCAAAACCTGCCCTCCATACGCCAAAATCGAAACAAAGAAAAATACCCAAAATGAAATGTGCCTTTTCATACTTTAAAGATTTGCAATACAATATTTATAGAATCATTACTTCGCAAAAATACGGTATTACGATATGAAAGGCTGGTACTATTCTATCTAATAATGCTCAGTCTACACAGAATCAAAATACAGATACACATATATAAATTGAACTTAAATAGCATCAGATAATGGTTCGTTTCTTACGATAGTTATCGCGAAATTCTTTAGGAGAACAATTCTTCTTTTTCTTAAATATACGATTAAAGTTAGATAGATTATTAAATCCACATTCATAACAAATCTCAGCTATCGCCATCGTTGAATCAACCAGCAAACGAGTAGCATATCCCAAGCGCAAATCAATTATATAATCAGAAAGACTTTTTCCTGTACGTAGCTTAAAGAATCTGCTAAAAGACACCTCTGTCATACCTACCATATTTGCTAAATATCCTAAACGAATCTCTTCCTGATAATGCTTACCTATATATTCTTGCACACGTTGAACTCTTCTGCTGTCAGAATGTATTTCAACCTTAGCAAACGAAGTACTGGATAAAGCACGAGCTTGGTCTGTAAAGCAAGACAATTCATACAACAAAGTCAAGAAATGAACTACAGCATAAAAGCCTTTCATTTCCGGAAGTTTGTCAAGCAATGTATACACTCTCATAATTGCATCCATCGGAAAACAAAGTCCATTCTGAGCTTTCTCCAACATCCGTCGAATACTATCAAACTGATTTGTAGACATCAGTCCATTTATAAAGCAAGGAACAAACTGAACAGTTATCTCCCTTATATCCAACGAATTGCATGTATTTTGCTCCCAAACATGTTCCAAATCCGGACTCGTTATCAAAACCAAGTCATAATCTCCAATCACCTCTATTGAATCACCAACAGTCCGTTTAACTCCCGGAGCATGTTCTACAAAATTCAATTCAAACTCTTTATGAGAATGCATAGGATATGTAAACTCCTTTTTACGTCGGTCTGCTACGTAAAAACAATCTTTTTCCGAAAGAGGAGTTATTTCATGAATAATATTCTCAGTAAACAATTTTGTCATAGTATTGTCTTTTATGCAAAGATGATACATCCATCTTATATTTCTATAAAAAAAAGACTTAACAAAAGAAATATCTACATAAAATTAAGCCAACTACCTCAATAGAATTACCATTTCATCAATTCCTTTAAATAAGCAGTTAATTCAAATGCCATTTTCTGGTGTTGACGTATAGAAGGATGGTATCCTACACTCATTCCCAATGAGCCTGTTTGAGGAGACATATCAAATCTATAAATTTCCTTATCCCCTTCAAGCTTTCTTTCTTCAATGACTGTATCCATTGATTTTTTTACATCCTCCAACTGTTTTCCATTCAACATTGCCCCTGTCAATAATACTATTTTAGCATATGGATAATATATACGAAGTTTTTTCATAAAACTACGATACCCATCTGTCAACAAGTTCATGTCATAATTATCCAAACTGGTATCATTCGTTCCCAAATTCACACAAACCACATCTGGAATATAAAGAGTAGGGTTCCACAACTCAGTAGAATCCATAAATAGTGTCTGTTCATACATAGCAGGCATACAGTCTTTACTTCCCGAACGTGGAGCTGCATAGTTACGATATACCCCTATTCCAGAACGAGCAACTACAAGAAACTGAGCATTTAAGGCTCTTGCAGTACGAGCCGCATAAGTATAAAAAAAGTTTTCTGTCGCATACGAGAATTGCTCAGATGGATTCTCCGATTCCACTCCAAAACCACACGTAATAGAATTACCTATAAATTCTATACGACGTTCCGGTAAATCTGGAGTCTCCACTAACCGACATCCTTTATCTAAATAGAACCCTTTGAATGCAGGTTTCAGTTCATGGCCTTCTATTACGTACATAATACGTACATGATGTACACCCGATGGAAGACCTTCAGCTAAAGTCTGAATGGAATCATTCTCCTTAAAATTAACTCGGAAAGGCAGTTCCTCATCAATTTCAACCATAAAAGAACCACTTCCGCGACTCGTCAGCATCTGCAATGAAGTTCCTTCAAAATTCGCAATAATACTAACTCCGGGATAAGTAAAACGTACCATGTGAGGAATACGTTTACTAATCCTTCCCATATAAACAATATTGCTATCATCTGAAGAAATAAAAACTTTTGTATTCTGAATATTTTGGGCACAGACAGGCCAAAAGCATCCTATCACAAGAATATAAACTACCCAATTAAATAAACATTTACTACTGTTTTCCATAATATCATTCCTTTTTTGCAAAGATAGCACATCTAACCTCATTGTTGTTGATACTTTCTTATCCAAGTTTTTTCCAAATTATCCTTCAAACCTTTACATTACTTATCACATCCCTTACACATTCTACGTTTTCCGAGCCCAAAAACTACGTTTCCACACTGAGAAACATGAGAGGATATCAAAATTTTTGTCATCCAATCAGTACTTTCTTGAAAGTACTCCAGTACTTCCATAGTAGTACTTCAGTACTTCCCCGTCAGTACTGGAGTACTGGCAAGGAAGTACTGGCAACTATAAAGAAACTGTAAATCAGCACATTCTTTTTATAGCAACAAAACTTATCAATTTCTGTAAATTGATTACCAAAATAAATTCCATTATATAGCCCAACTCTCATTTTTAATTATAACTTTGCGAATAAAGAACTCAAACTTGAAAGATATGAAAGTAGCAATCATCGGAGCCGGAAACATGGGAGGTGCCATTGCCCGTGGACTGGCCAACGGACATTATATTCAGGCACAAGAAATTTCGGTATCCAACCCCAGTGCCGGCAAGCTGAACGCACTGAAAGCGGAATTTCCTGCTATTCACGTAACACATTCCAATAAAGAAGCGGCAGAAGATGCGGACATTATCATTATTGCCGTCAAGCCGTGGAAAGTGGAAGAAGTGCTGAAGCCGCTGAGATTAAGAGGACCACAGATTCTGGTATCGGTGGCGGCAGGACTGACTTTTGAAGACCTGGCACATTTTGTAGACCCGGAGATGCCGATGTTTCGCGTCATTCCTAATACGGCCATTTCAGAAGGAGCCAGTATGACACTGATTGCCGCACGCAATGCTTCGGAAGAACAGATCACTTCCCTGACTGCGCTCTTTAACGAAATGGGACGTTCCATGCTGATTGAGGAGAAACAATTTGCAGCTGCCACCTCACTGACTTCCTGTGGCATTGCCTACGTACTGAAATACGTACAAGCTGCCATGCAGGCAGGAGTAGAACTGGGAATCAAGCCACACGATGCACAAACCATGCTGGCACAAACCCTGGAAGGGGCAGCCAAACTTTTGCTGAACAATGAAAATGCACATCCGGCCACAGAAATCGAGAAAGTGACTACTCCGGGAGGAATTACCATTAAGGGTATCAACTCGCTGGAGCACGACGGATTTACCTCGGCCGTTATTCACGCCATCAAGGCCAGCTTATAAAAACATCATACGGGGAGCTTCGTGCTCCCTTTTTCATTACAAAACCTGAACCGACATGAAAAACAACATTCTTATCACCATGGGAATCCTTGTATTGCTGGGAGTGGCCGTACAAGGTTTGTTTGGCATCGTAGCCGGTGTATTCCTGTCCGCCATTTTAGGAATCATCTACGGAGCCGTCAAGAAGAACAAGCAGTTTCTGCGCTGGTCGGTCATTGCACTTACCATCGACATTATCTGCATCATCCTGTTCTATTTCTGCCTGATTCAATCGGACATGTAGCTTTTACTTCACAAAACCTTTTTTCGCCCATTTCAGGCTGTTCCATCGTTTCACAAAGATAAAGGCACGGATATTCTCGTCGAGCAGGAAGGCACACCACATGCCGACCAGTCCCCAGCCCAGATGAATACCGAACAGATAGCTGAGTCCGACAGAGACCGTCCACTGCACAATCAGGCCGACATAGAACGGGAAATTCACGTCACCTGCCGAGCGGAGGGCATTCGTGGCATAGATATTTACGGCACGCCCTATCTCTACGATGACATCGACAATGAGAATGGTCACTCCCAACCGGATAATATTCTCGTTGTCCGTCAGCATACTGAAGATTGTATGTCCGAATATGGCCCAGATGCACGAAAGTCCCAGCGATACTAAAATGGACAGACGCATGACGTACTTTCCCAACAGGTAGGCCGCACGTATCCGCTTCTGCCCCACCAAATGGCCGATGCTGATGGCTCCTCCTTGTGCCATGGCGATGGCAAAGAGATAGACAAACATGGTGGTATTCACCGTATAGGTTCGTGTGGCCAGCGAATCATTTCCTAAGATATTGATTAAATAGGTAATAACCACCTGCGAAAAACTGTACGACATATTCTCCCCGGCAGAAGGGACTCCCACCTTCAACAGGTTTTTCAGTTCTATCCAAGGGAAAGGACGGAACAGAGCCATCGGGAAAGACGGAATATGTTTTCTGAAGAGAATGACAAACAAGACAATCATGCTCACCCCACGGGCTATGGAGGTAGATATGGCCGCTCCTTCTGCTCCCATGGCAGGCAAGCCGAACTTACCGAAAATCAGGGAATAGTTTCCGATGATGTTCATCACATTGACCAGCACCGTGACCAACATAGGGTAAATGGCTTTGTTGGCACTGCGCAAGGACGCGGAAATGGTCAGCGAGATAGCCTGGAAGAAAGCAAACGCCCCTACAATCTCCATGTAACCGATACCATATTTCAGCAGTTCCGGACGAAGTCCCATCCATCCCAATAATGTAGTTGCTCCATAGTGCAGGATGGCACTGACCGCAAGTCCCACGACCAGGTTCAGCAATAAAGACACACCAACCACCTGCACCATCTTGTTCCTCATCCCTGCTCCCAGGTACTGCGAACACAGCACAGAAGTACCGATATTGATTACCTCGAAAATAAGG
>JAHLFB010000221.1 GCA_018884025.1 Candidatus Phocaeicola faecipullorum | reverse complement strand
ATGGTTCAGAACCGGCAAGGATTGAAACGGATGAGGATAGGAGCTATTTCTTGATTGAGATTCCTTGCAGGGAAGGGTTTGAAAATGCGAGTGAGCCATTAAATGAGCCATTAAATGAGCCATTAAATGAGGCTATAAATGAGAAAGAAATGTTGATTCTTAAAGAAATATCAAACAGACAGCCTATTAACAGGAAATTGCTTACTCAATTTACCGGAATACCAGCATCGACGGTTACTAGAATTATTTCGAAACTATCTGCTGGTCCGTTCCTCTTGATCGAGCGGCAGGGAGCCAAAAAAGATGGAGGATATATATTAACTGACAAAGGAAGCGAATTTTTAATGCGATAAACATTATATCAATGAAAATATCCAATGATAGCATAAGTCCCATTCTGAATAATCCGTATGAGGAACCCAAGTGGCATTATGATGTTACACTTGATGGTAATTTGGATTATTCCAAGATATTGGAAGGCAGGAGGCCCTATTCGGCTCATCTTACGGTCATGCCTGATACGTCGTCCTCCAAATCTCTATTTTCTGCTGAAGATATACCAAGGGAGGATGCAAATGCCCAATTCATCAACGGAATCAGGCAGGTCGTTAAAGAGTGGAGAGAACAAGGCTACCCCAAGGTAACCCGTACGTCACGTGACCTTTTGACGTATTGGTTCTTGAATCCGGAGCGAGAACTTACCAAATCCCTTTTCTTTTGTCAGCGGGAAGCGGTGGAAACGGCAATCTATTTGAACGAAGTGGCTCCTCGTGATCCTAATCTCGGACGAAGTATTCTTCATGAGTTGGATATGCGTCGGGAAACCATATCCGACCACTATGAGGACATCCTTCCACGCACGGCATTTAAGATGGCCACAGGTACGGGAAAAACCGTAGTAATGGCCATGCTCATACTGTATCATTATATCAATAAGAAAGAAAATCCGCAGGATACTCGGTTCGCTGACCATTTTTTGATTGTTGCTCCGGGTATTACTATTCGCGACCGCCTTGGGGTGCTTTATATAGACGAGTCCGGAAAGTCAAACTATGATAAATTGGATTACTATCACCAACGTGGTCTTATACCAGAGAAATATGCTCGGTTGCTTGGCGGTCTGAACGCTGTTATCACAATTACCAATTATCACCAATTTGAGCCGAAGGTCTATTCTGGAAAGAAGTCAAGTCCCTTGGATGGAAAACTCAAATATGAGAATGGTGAAATGGTCAAGCAAAAGGATAAAGAGGAATTTACTTCTGTCCTTTCCAGAATGCTTGGCAAGAACATGAAGGGTAAGCGTATCGTTGTAATCAATGATGAGGCGCACCATTGCTATCTTCCCAAAGGTACTGATTCTAAGAAGAAATCGGAGGAAGAGCAGGAAACAGATGAAGAGAACAAGAAAGCTATGGTGTGGTATGAGGGCTTGCGTCAGATGAAGCGGCTTGGCTATAAGGTTCAAGAGGTGTACGACCTTTCTGCTACGCCCTATTACCTGAAAGGTTCCGGCTATGTTCCCTATTCGTTATTCCCGTGGGTGGTCAGTGATTTCGGACTGGTAGATGCTATTGAAAGCGGACTGGTGAAAATCCCGTTCCTGCCTAAAATGGATTCTTCCCATGACTTGGAAGAACCCAAGTTGCGCAATATCTATCAACACATCAGCAAAGATCTTCCTAAAAAAGGTCAGAAGAAGGCTAAAAAGGAGGCAAAGGAAAATGGAGAGGAGCGTCCCTTGGGAGAGAAAGCTCCTAACCTTCCGTCATTGCTCAACCTTGCCCTTGAACAATTCGTCAAGGACTACGAAGATTACGATAAAGGCATCAGGCAAGACAATGAAGCCGCACGGAATCTTTTCACCGCACCGCCTGTGTTTATTGTCGTTTGTAACAATACGACGGTTTCCAAAGAAGTGTTCAAATACATGGCCGGTTATGAGACGGTAGACGGTGAAAGTAATCCAGTGTATATAGACG
This sequence comes from Candidatus Phocaeicola faecipullorum, assembly GCA_018884025.1. Lineage (GTDB taxonomy): Bacteria > Bacteroidota > Bacteroidia > Bacteroidales > Bacteroidaceae > Phocaeicola > Phocaeicola faecipullorum. Next base: position 889 of record JAHLFB010000221.1, on the reverse strand, counting down.
GGCATTTTGAGATTTTCTCCAATTACAGAAACGGCATCCCGGTAAAACGGCAGCCTTCGCTTCTCATTGACAGCATTGCCATTGACGAAGCCGGTGCAGTCGTGGATGACGAGTTCAAGAAAGTCTTTGCGGACGAGATACAACAGTTCAAAAAGGAATATGCCATTTTGCATGGTTCCGGAAGTGCCGATTCGCTTTCCGACGGAGATATCTTGAGAGAGGTGGTCAACAGTGTCGGCAAGCAGGGCAAGTTGGGACAAGATATTCGTCTGGTTGTTTCGGTCTCCATGCTCACGGAAGGGTGGGATGCCAATACCGTGACGCACATTTGCGGTGTCCGTGCTTTTGGTTCGCAACTGCTTTGTGAGCAGGTTGCAGGACGAGCGTTGCGTAGGCAGAGCTATGAGCTTGTGCCTTACGATAAAGACGGAAAGGAGATTGAACTGAAAAACCTGAAGCGGTATAGGAAAGAAAACATCGTCTGGAAGTTCCCTCCCGAATATGCCCATATCATCGGGGTGCCGTTCAAGACCTTCAAAGGGGGTGGGGCAGGCACTCCACCGCCGCAAAAGCCTAAGACTGTCATCAGAGCATTGGAGGAAAGAAAAGAACTGGAAATCCGGTTCCCGAATATAGTGGGCTACCGCAGTGAGAATGTGATGGGACGTATAGAAGCAGACTATACCGGTGAACCTACATTCAAGCTCAATTTCACGCAGATTCCCGAAGAAACGATTTTGTCTACTCCCATAGGTGAGGATATTAAAATCTTGAAAAAGGATTATCGTGAACTGCGTGATGCGCAAGTCGTTTATGTCCTCACACAAAGATTGATTCAGCAGTATTATACGGATCATGAGAAAGGACGTGAATTTCAACTGTTCGGTCA
>JAHLFB010000220.1 GCA_018884025.1 Candidatus Phocaeicola faecipullorum | reverse complement strand
CAAAACGGTCATTATAGTCACGATAGCTCACATAGTAGTTGAAACCGAACTCCGACAGCTTATGATTGACCTTGATATACACATTGTCATTGCCGAAACCGGTCGTAACGGCATTGGTCAGATTGAATCCTCCCGCAACGCCCGACTCCCTGCGCTTCACTACAAAGTTGATGACGGCTTCCACATCCGTATTGGCATACCGCATATCCGGATTGTCAATGTATTCTACCCTCAGCACCTCGTCTGGTCTCAGAGCTTGGACCTGTGCGGTAGATGCTTCAATATCGTTGATTCTCAACTGCACACGTCCTCCGCTTACGGTCGAAATACTTCTTTCCATACTGTTCACCTTCAGCCCCGGAAGCTGCATGTGACCCAGCAACTCATAACCGGACGTAGCCGCTTTGATCTGTCTGGAAGAAGGGATGACAATCTGCCGGTCTATTTTTTCCACCACATTACTGCCTGTTACCGTTACGCCTTTTAAAGCCACGGCGTCCTGCACCAACCGGATATCTCCTAAGTTTATTTTCCGATCCAGATTTTCTAATAGTATGGACTGCGGCTGGTAACCTATGTATGAAACCTGCAACAGGTAGCTTCGGGAAGATAAATCCTTCAGGATAAAGTTTCCTTTGTCGTCCGAAGTAGCCCCATCCACAAATACCGAATCCGGCAATGACAGCAGCACCACATTGGCGTAGGGCAACGGCTGGCTGTTCTCGTCAATCAGTTTTCCACTTATGGTTTGTGCCGATACACTAACTGAAATAAGTGTACAAACCAATATTAATAACGTTCTGATAGTTCTCATTTTTACAGTCTTAATCAATTTACATACGGCTCTTTTGGCTGTTTCCGGCTCCCGTTCCCTTGTACTTGCTCTTTGCTGCATTAAGTTTGTAACGGACTGTCACCGCAAACTCCTGTCTGTCCCATACGCTTTTTTGATACAGATAATAGTCACCGCTATACATGCTATAGCTTATCTTATTCGTATTGAAAATGTCATTGCCTCTTAATTCAACACTCAAAGCATCATTCAAGAAACTCTTTCTGAGCGACACGTTCACATAGCCGTTCGGTTTTTCAAAATAAATATTCTGTGTAGCACCTGCACTCTGTATATATGAATCAAGACCTAACATAAAGCCAAGTGGCAATTCCCAAGTATTATTGAATGAAGCGGTAAATAGGGGATTATCCAAAGTTTTCGATTCCTTAAAAAAATCTATGGTAAGCCACTGCTTTTGCATACCAATACCCAGCATAGGAGACCAGCACCCGATTTTAGGGGAGGCGGACAGAAATGCGGCAAACATAGGAACAGACTTATCCCAGTTGCGTTGACTCAGCATGGTCAGTGAGGCATCTTCATTTACCAGTTCTCCCCAATTAAGAATCCAGTCCTTTGTCTGAGAGTAGGACAATGATATCTGTAGGAATCTCCAGACACCGGAAAGTGTCAGGTCGTGTATAATGGTAGGACGAAGTGTGGGATTGCCTTTTTGAAGGGTAAATCGGTCTGAATAAAATATATTGTTACTCAACTCGCTGTAAGTCGGTCGTTGGGTTTTTGCCGTGTAGCTCAACTGTGTCTGCACTTTTCCCAATTGAGTTGAGAATGAAATATTCGGAAAGAAGTTATCAAATGTACGGCTTTGTTCGTCCACATGCTTGCCATCTTCATAATAGTCAAACTTGACATGCTCATACCTCAATCCAAGCGACCAGTCACCCCACGGAAAACTGTGGTTATACTCCGCATATCCGGCAGCATTGAGTTCCTCAATCTTACTGAATGAAGACGGCACGTAGTTTTCTTCGTTCAAATAGTCGTCATTTCTATGGGTATAGGTTACTTCACTGCCCACGGCAAAAGCACCTCCACCCAATGGGAGTGACAAAGTCAGCTTTCCTGCCACAAGCCGGTTCTTTACACGATTGGCAGAATGAACATCACGGCTTTCCGAAGTCTGGCTGGTTTCCTGAAATACGGAGTTGCTACGCTTGCCATTCTGAAGATAATCGGCGTTGAAGTCAAGATTCACATCTCCAAATTGTCCGTTATAGTATGCGTTTAATTCATGGTCGGGATTATAATCATAGCAATCGTAACTGTTTACCTTTATGTTGTCATAGAATACATTGTCAACATTTATATCGGTTTCTTTAGAAAGCGGATTTTCTTCATTCAGGGTCTTTCCTGCCTTATATTTCATACCGAAAGCATGATTGTCATTCAGCTGATAATTGAATCCGACATTGCCGTTTAGCATCTTTGAATAAAACTCGCCATTGCTCTTCATATCATGATTCCAAACTTTTGTTCCTCTTTCTTCCAGTTTCATACTGAAATCCTGCCAGCTTTCCATCTGATTATAATATATAGAACCGAAAATATCCAAATTATCATGCCGGTAATTGAAGTTTGCCTGTTCTATCAAATCCGTATTCTTCGACTGATAATAGCTGGAGCGCAAATTGAATCCGAAACCATCCCCTTGACGTTTAACCGTTTGAATACGGACAACAGCTTTTACGGTTGCGTCATATCTTGAACCGGGATTACGGATAACTTCAACATTCTTGATATCATTGGAGTTTAGCTGTTCAAGTTCAGACAGATCATGCAGCTTTCTACCGTTTATATATATAAGAGGCGTTCCTTTCCCGAAAACCTCAAAAGCATCCTGCTTTTTGGTAATATCCGGTATTTTGGCCAGCACATCATTGGCAGAGCCAGCCTTACTCAACACGCTATTCTCCACATTTGTCACCATAGCATCACCCTTCATGCGTGTCACAGGTAAATTACCTTTAACAACAACTTCATTCAACAATTGTGCATCCGATTCGAGTTGCACGATACCGATATTGGCAGGAGATACTGGTCTGTACACCGTTTTATACCCTATGGAAGATATTTTCACTATCTGGTTCTCCGATGTGGCTTCCAGTGTGAAAGCCCCGTCTTCCTCGCTGATGGTTCCGCTTACAAACGCCGAATCCGGTAGTGAGAGCAGTACCACATTGGCGTAGGGCAACGGTTTACCATTTTCTTCAACCAACTTTCCTGATATCGTTTGTGAGTTGGCTGTCAATGATGTAGCAACAAACAATGCTAAGAAAAAGAATCTCATAATCATGTATCTATTTTGCGTTAATTTTTCTGTCGCAAAAATAGATACGAATCTAATTATAACGATAAAAATGATATAGATACGGAATAGACAAGCACGATGAAGATGAAATTTATAAAACAATATAAATCAATGTTCTACAAAGCGTATCAATCTTCCTGTATAGACAAATGCAATCCTCAATATTCCCAAAGCCAGATATCAAGACTCTTTTCCTTTGAATCTTCACCCAACTCTGAATAAATCTTGTTTTTTATACGGAGCTTGCTTCGTGAAACGGATGTGGGAGCTATGTTCAAGAAAACAGCTATTTCTGTGATGGAAAAACGAAGTTTAATCAAACAGCATAAAATTATTTCGTGCTCACTGAGGGATGAGATTTCTTTTGATAATCGTTGTGTGAAATTATGAAATATATTATCTGTTACTTGACATATGTCACTTAGTTCCGTATCATTCAAGTAGACAGGCTTCAAATGAAGATTTCGTAAGAATGGTATTTGCGTCAACAATAAAGAACATAATTCTTTTTCCCTTTTTTCTAATAATAGAAGTCTATCAGATAAAGTCTTTACATTCGACAATTCATGAGAAGATATAGAATAGGAAGCAATCTTTTCATGCAGCATATTTTTCTCTAAAGACAAACGTTCATTTTCTTTTTTCAAATTCTTGAGTGCCTCTATCTGCTCAATATAAAGCTCCTTCTTCTTATTGTTTTCTGCAAACTGTGACTGAAGTTCTACAATATATGATTCGTTCTTTTCAACTTCCAGTTCTTTTTGATGTAGTTGTAAAGCCAAACTTGTTAACTCCTCTTCTTTCTTTTGTATTGTAATTCGCTTACGCAAATAAATATAAATAAGTAAAATACCCAATAGCAGAACTATCACTACAGTAAACATCCACCAATAGGTGATATTAGCTTTTTCCAACTCCAACTTTTGTTTTTCTGTAATTAATTTTTCATTATTATACTTTTCTTTATAGGCTATGATTTGTTTTCCTTTATCTATAGTAATAATAGAGTCATTATAAAACAATAATGAGTCACAATAAGTTTTCAGGTATTGGTTGTATTTAGGCTTCTCACTTAATCTATATAAATATTCATAAATAGATGCCTTTGTATAAATATTATCAGTATTCAATGCTTTATTTAGATAATAAAAAGCTGAATCTAATTTGCCTAAACGAAAATAGTTCTTGCCTATTAATGAGAATGGACGATATTCTATTGGAAATGACTGCAAAATACTTAAAGATTTTTCTATTTTATGACTATTCGTATACACTAAAGCTATTTCACGTTGAATGTCATAATAATAATCCGTATTTTTAAGTCCAAGTTCTGCTGCTATTGCACTACATCTTTGATAGGACTCCATCGCTTTGGGAAGTTTATTTGAGATACAATAGCATCTGGCTAAATATTGTAATGCACCCATTTGATACCGTAAGTTTGAATCTCTGACAGCATAATCGTATGCCTTTGTGCAGGATTCCAGTGCATAGTCTGTTAAGTTACGATATAAATATAACTTTCCTAAAGAAGACATTATAAGGTATCCTGTTTTATAGTCTTCCGTTTTTTCTACTTCTGATTTACCTTCCAAATAATACTTCATTGCTTCTTCTATATGACCCAAATTGTAATTGATGTTTCCCATATAGAGGGCCGACATTGCCTTTCTACGGGCATTATTTGTAGGCTTGTAATAATCGTATGCTATCCGTACAAGCGAATCGGAAGAGATTTTCATCAGCTGTTTTACCTTTGCCTGTGAGGTCAGCAGACACCACAGCGCATGGTTCTCCTTATCAGTTCGTGACGAAGGAACCTCCATACTTTCCAGTATATGCAATGAACTGTCCGGATGGTCAAACATGACCTTTTCTGCTTGTTCAAGTTCCGGCATCAGTTTGTCTGCTGTTTTATTTCCGTTGCATCCTGAATTTATCAAAATGGAATGTAATATTATAACAGCGTATATTATTTGTTTCATATAGTCATCATTTTCGATGCAAAAGTATAAAAATATTAATTTTAACTATGTTTTTTAGGGACATTTGTCGAGCATTTTTATCTAATTCATATTGTATAAGCTGATTTCTTTTTAAAGTATAACATCCAAATTGAGATGAATAAAGAAAAATTATAGCCTTAGTTTCTGAAGCTGTTTTGATTTCATTCGATAAATTTGTCAAGCATGATTTGGATGAATGCAAGCTGTACCATAGCTTCTGCGGTTTCAGCAAGGAATTCGTAATCGATGGTCAGCCTTCTGAAGTTTTCCAGCCATGAGAAAGAGCGTTCCACAATCCGGCATTTGGGCAGTACCTGAAATTTGGACGGACATTCGTCCGGTCTGAGCA
>JAHLFB010000219.1 GCA_018884025.1 Candidatus Phocaeicola faecipullorum | reverse complement strand
TCGTTCTTTAATTTTACCTTACCCTCAAGAAGATTTACAACAACCTCTTCATCATCCGCATAATTCCTGAAATTAAATTTCGTACCTAGAACTGTTAAATCCAATTCTTTTGTTCTTATTTCAAAAGGAACCTTCTCATTTCTCTTCACCTCAAAATACCCTTCTCCTTCAAGAGCCAAGTTTCTATTCTCAACCCCGAACCCTTGTGAGTAAGTAATCTTGGAACCGGCATTCAGCCAAACCAATGTCCCGTCCGGAAGATAAAGTTTGGTTCGTGCTCCCATAGGTGCTTCCACTACTATATCTGAAAATCCGCTTTTCACAGTTTCCATTCCGCCCCAATAACCGGCAAGTGGAAGTAATATAATAAATATAGCTGCTGCCACACGGTAGAAAATTCTGAAACTGCGTGACTGGACAAATCTCTGTTTTTGCTTTTCTGCTACCGTAGCTTTTTCTACACGGGCTTTGAATCTTTCAAAAGCCTTTTCCTTGTCAAAGGAAGTTGTGCTGCCTGCCACTCCGGACGAGAACCAAAGTTCTATTTTGTTTCTTACATAAAGACTGTTCTCTGCCGACTCTCTGCTCCATTCGGTGAGGACCTTCAAAGATTGTGTATCTATATCTCCCATAAGGTACTTAGATATAAGATTGTCTATTTCTTCTTTATGTATTTCTTTTCTTTCCATATATTTTATTGATGGCTTTATAGGTTAGACAAAATAATAGATTTATAGGGTAGTGAAAAAATGAACTTTTTTCATTTTTCCATAAAAATATATATCAGAATAAGTTTCAGATATTCTGCAAGATGGGTATTAAGATAGGCTAATGCGTTCTTTATGTGATATTTAACTGTATTTACGGAGATATTCAGCTCTTGAGCGATTTCTTCATATTTTTTTTGCTCAAAACGGCTTTTCTTGAAAACTTTGCGGCATTCGTCGGGCAGTGAGTTGATGCAGCGCATCAGTTCATCCTCCATTTCCTGCTCGATAAGTGTTCCGAGAGGATGGTTTTCGTCGGCAAACAGTGTATCCAGAAATTCAAGATTATCATCCGTAAGATAAGTTGAGAAACTGTGCTCCGTACGATGAGAGAGTGAGTTCAGCTCGTTAAGACAACGGTTGCGTACAGACCTCATCAGATATGCACGGATAGTATGTGTGATTTCTATATCCTTACGGTGTTCCCAAAGGTAGAATATGGCATCGTCAACAATTTCTTCCGCTAAAGATTCATCGTTAAGTATCTGATTCGCAAAGCGGCAAAGGAGCGTATAATGACGGTCGAATATATGCTTGAAAGCCTTTTCATCTCCTTGTCTCAATCTTTCCAAAATCAGTTCTTCCATAATATTTAAAATTTTAATTCCGACAAATGTACAAAAAATGTTTCAGCATCAACTATCAAAAGAAAAAATATATAAAATTATACACAAATCTATTACAACAATACAAAATAAGAGTAATAGAGTTGTATTATTTTGAAACTTTCTGTATTTTTGCCACATGAGACGCAAAATAATAACATACGGTGGTTACTTTGAACGGTTCATATCTACATTGACAGATAAAGAACTAAAAAAATTAGATTATATCATATCTTTACTTGAAACAGAAGACAGACTTCCAGTTAAATTCATAAAGTTTTTACGTGACGAACTGTATGAACTGCGCATGGAATATAACAGTAATATTTATAGGGTATTCTTCATATTCGACGATGGAAAAATAGTTGTACTATTCAATGGCTTTCAGAAGAAGACACAGAAAACACCGCAATCAGAAATTGAAAAGGCATTAAAAATAAAGGAGGCATATTATGGAGACAAACAATCATCAAATAAATGACTATAGTGCTGTACTTGAACGTAAATACGGAAAACACGGAACTCAGGAACGTGCAAAGTTTGACGAGGAAGCATACGCTTTCTATACAAGCCAAATATTAATTGATGCAAGAAAAGAGGCTAAAATGACACAATCTGAACTTGCTGAACGTATAAACGTAACAAAATCATATATTTCGCGTATAGAAAAAGGAATGATAACGCCAAGTGTAGCCACATTCTATAGAATCATGAATGCTCTTGGCATGAGAGTTGAAGTCGTAAAACCTATTATATAAATTAGAATTCTTATCACTATTTAAATGCCTCGTCATTCGACATAAAACGACGAAACGTTTTAGTTCAAACGACTTAGAGTTTTTTTATAGTATATTTCAGGTACTAAAATTACCATTTTCTCTCCCTATAATTCTGTGGTGACATTCCTACCTGTTTCTTGAAAAATGTTCCGAAACTGGAAGGATTGGGAAAATTAAAATCTTCGGAGATTTCCTGAACTGTCTTGTTTGTGCTGTCGAGCATAGCCATTGACTTACGGATTATGGCTTTGAACACGAGTTCCTGAACAGTATATCCGCAGACTGTTTTTGACACTCCCGAAAGATATTTTGGAGAAAGAAACAGTTTGTCGGCATAAAACTCCACTCCACGTTCGGACATGAAATAACGGTCGATAAGCTGAATGAGCCGGAGGAATATTTCCGTACGTCTTGCTCCTACCGAGCTTCCGGAAAGGAATTTCTTCTGAAATACGGAACAAAGACGATATGTAAGGGACAATAAAAGAAGTCGCTTTTCATAAACAGGGAAAAAGTCATCATGCTGCGGCTGCTCTGTTCCGATAAGTGATATATATCCCGCCACATCATCTTCATCGCCGGTATTCCAGACACAATGTGTTTCGGGCGACATCTGCGAGTAGAGATGTACGGAATAAACCATATTACCGAGAACATCACGTATAGGTGCTACCTTATATATAATGATACTTACTTCCAGATTTTCAGACTGACCGGTTATACGAAAAAATGAACCTTCATGGATGAAAACGGTTTCACCCTTTTTTGCTGAATACTGTTCACCGGAAAGATTGAAATCAAACTTACCGGTATGGCATACAATCAGACCTATACCGAAATTGACAAACCCTTTTTTCATACTTTCCGGAAAATCAAAAACCGGTCCGCCCGATGAACATACATCGGACTGACCGGATATTTTTTCTTCCAGCTTTATTAATCTTTCTGAACTGTTTACCATATTGTGAGTTAATGAGTTTAACTTCGTTGACCGTTGGTTGTAAGTTTTTGAGTTTATAAGCATCAACAAACTAAAAAACTAAAGAACTTAAAACTTACTTAACAAAGTTAGTAAAAATTACCGGACTTAGCGGAAAAATTTCACGCTAAGCCGATAATTCCCTCTTACGATATGGATAAACAAGAACGAAAAGCATCGAAATCATGCATCCGTAGAATGTCCAGCCGGACATTTCTTTTACGGCTGAAAGTGTAGCCTGAACCTGCACTTTGCCTTTTGCAGATATGGCAGCTATATTCTCTGCCTCGGTTTCACTCTTACCCTGATAGCGAATTCCTCGCACTGTCTGGTCGTACGAAGCGGCATTCTGTGCTTCTACCCTATCTACGTCATGGGCGAAACGTGTGATATAATGTTGCTGACGATGCTGAAGCACGTTGGTGTAAAGTGAAGTACCAATACATGGTCCAAGAACCATACGTACAGAAAGCATTATGCAAATCCAAGTGGACATATATTTATATGGCATACGCTGATTGGCGTGTACAGCAGCAAGGGAATATAACAGCATCATCCCTGTAGAACGGATTATCACAGGATATTTCATTCTCTCATACAGTCCCGCTGTCTGAACTTCAAAGTACATAAACAGTGCCGACATTCCTATCATAAGAAATCCCATCCCGAAAAGATATTTCAGTTTCACGCCTTTTGAGCCTAATATTATGGCTATCACAGCTCCTATGAAATATCCCAATATGCTCCAATTACCTAAAGCCGCATTCTGCCAGTTGTCAATCTTCATGCCTATTCCGGTGAATACATTTACAAACATGGAGCTGGTATTGAATATCATCAGCAGAAGGAAAAGCACGATACCCATATTGATAGTACGCAGACGGAAGACTTCTGTCATGAAATAAGGTGAACGTCCGGAAGATTCCATATAGAAGAAAGCTGTACCGAATACCAAGGCAAGCACAGTGGAACGGACTATTGTAGAATCGGAATACCAGTCGAGAGTCTTGCCGTAAACCAGTACATAGACTATACATGTCATCATAGCACTAAACACTGCCACACTGCCAAACTTGCGGAAATTGATAGGGAAGCGTCGGCTGTTATAGCTATGATACGGCATTGTAACCATTATAATAAGTATGGCTGCAAGCGTCATTCCCATCATATAGTAATATACGTCCTGCCACTGATATTCATATGCCAGCCATGCTGTGAGCGATGTTCCTATCTGTCCGAGTATCATAAAGAATAGGTAAATGATAGGCATACTCTTGTTTTTTTCTGCATCAAGGGCATCCCA
>JAHLFB010000218.1 GCA_018884025.1 Candidatus Phocaeicola faecipullorum | reverse complement strand
CAATCAGTACGGTAAAGCCTGTAGTCAGCCTGCGCCGTATTCCGTCAAGTTTGCCGTAGCACTCCTTCTCGTCACTCAGCTGGTTTCCCCACTCATCTGGTGAATACTGACAGGTGAAGAGGGTGGAGGTTGACATATAACGCTCTCCTTTGATTGCTTTAAAATAAAAGTTAATTTTATAGTAAAACAAAATTGTTCGTAAATAAAGCTTAAAATGAAATTATTACTAATAAGTGGGGGGTTATTGAAAATAGAGTGGTATTTTTCAAATGTAAGAGTGAGCTCTATGGTATTAGACTGTATATGGGATTGAAAAAACTATAGAAAGAATATTTAGAGAATTATAATAGAAGCATGCAAGAAATCCAACGAAAAAATAGTTTGTGTTTTGAAGAATTTGATTAGCGCAGTAATAATTAGTTGCATATATCTGAAGCATCTTCAATATACTCCATAATATCGGAAACATTGCAGCACAGTAAAGAACAAAGCTGATTGATTGTGTTGGTAGTAACGCTTTTTCCCTGTTTAATGGCATAATAAGTAGAACGGGGAAATCCCCGTTTTGCAAGTTCATAAGAGCTGATATGTTTTTCTTTCATAGTGCGGAATAATGGTTCATAACTAATCATATTCATACCTCATATTTTGATTATATGGGTATACTCGGAAATTGAATATGTACGAAAAACCAGACATAGTATCTTTTCAAGAGGGATCATCTTCAATGTATTCTATAACGTCAGAAACGGAACAATTCAGTAAGCTGCACAGCTGATTTACTGTATTTGTACTGATACTGTTGCCTTTTTGGATTGAATAATATGTGGCTTTGGAAAAGCCTTTTTTGAACAGAGCATAGGAAGTAATATTCTTTTTGCGCATCGTTTTAAATAGCGGTTGATAACTGATCATACTTTTACTGCCTTTCTCTGAAATGTATGATATCATTGTATTTATGTACTCGAATATTGAAAATGTACGAATATCCGAGTATAATGTTATGTACGAAAATCCATACACAGGAGTAAGAAAATGCAAAGTATAGATCAGATTTTTGAAAGAGCCACAATTAGAGGAATCGTAGATTATCTTCTGTTCGGTATCGGTCCGAATGCGGACAACAGGAGTTATGAGGAACGATTAGAGGAACCTTATGCACGATTTGAAAAAGAGGTTGCAAAACATGATCCGAGTCCCAGTTCTAAATTACTGGATTTGTCAAATGAACTTACAAGTGAGACGGCAAGTGTATATACTGAAATCGGTCTGCAGATCGCAATGGTGCTGATGAAGGATGTAATAAAAAATATCAGCGGAGATACACATGATACTCTTGAGAGAATCACCCCGGAATCATCTGCATTTAACACAAATACAACGATTTTAGAGGGAATGTATAAGGTGCGCGTAGAGCGGGCACTGAAAGAGGTACTGGAAAAAGACGAAAAGTACTGTAGAGTAAACGAGGAAACAAATCAGAAAATTAAAGATATAGACCAGATAGAACTTACCAAAGTGGAATGGGAGATTATTGATACTGCCTTATCTGCAGTAAATGCGAGAAGTGCAGAATATGGAAGAGTAGCTTATCAGCAGGGATTTCTGGATGCGGTAAGTTTGCTGAGAACATAGTATTTTGAAGGAACATGGAAGCGTGTAAGTTTATCCATGTTCCTTCCAGTGCCCCGAATGGCTGCAAAGTTCATTATTTCGCCAGAAATCTACTGTCTATTCCCTGCGGCAGATTGTAAGCATGACCGCGCCGGATCAGGCTGAATAGCTTGAAGCTCATAAAATCCGGCGTGACATAAAGTGCCTTGCACATATTGAAATAGTCCATGTCGTCATCCTGCGACAGTTTATGTATTTCTTCATCATCAAGCAGCAGATCCGCAGCGAAAAGATTTGCTTCATACTCTGTCAGAGACGCCATATCGTAAAGAACCGTATCTTTCATAGGCGCTATCTTCAACTGGCTTCGATGCAGAATAATATGTGCCAGTTCGTGTGCTGCAACGATCTGTTTCACAGCGTCTGCAAGAATCGTATTGATGACAACATAGGTTGTCTGGCAGCTTATAAAGCAGAATCCTTTTAGGGATTTAAACCGATCCGATTCTATAACAATTACATTCATATTTTCCAAAATCTTAAATGGATCGCGGGTATGATGCTTTTTGATTAATTTCTGTACCCGATCATAAATATAGTTGCTCGTAAAGTATCACCTCCAACGGCGAATAATTTCAGGATAGATAAACCTTAACATATAGGATGTCCAAAAAAACGGACAGTCAGTTTATTCGCTGTCAGCAGAGCGGTATTTTTTTGGAGTAAATTTCTTGGCACGTTTTTTCGAGTCAAGGTAAAGAGTCTGGATTTCGTTCAGGAATTCGATCTGATCTTCATCGCTTAAATCCCCGCCTGCAAACATTGCAGCGGTCTGTTCTAATATCATCTGAGCCTGTTTTGCGCCGCGGCTTCCGTACTGTTCTGAAGCTTCTGTAATAAAGCTTTCTTCTTCATTCATCAGATAAGAAATATCACAGCCTAAAATTTCAGCCAGTTTATAATACAGATCTTTATGTCTGGGGTAACGTCCTTCTACTTCCCATCCGCGGACTGTGCGGAGAGATACTCCGACTGCTTTCCCTAACTCTGTCTGAGACATTTTTTTCTGTGTGCGCAGTTCTTTGATTTTCTCACCGAATTTCATCTTTTACACCTCCAAATAGGAAATATATTTCCTTTATCTCGCGAATTACCTCTTGACATCGGCAATCGGATTGCCTATAATCAAAGCCAACAAGAGGAAATTACTTGCCTATAAAATATCATTTAATTGCCTATTTGTCAAGCGGAGGTGTGAGTATGAGAAGGACTATTCTTCATTCAGACATGAATAACTGTTACGCAAGTATTGAGCTGCTGCATCGTCCGGAACTGCGGGGCAAACCATTAGCAGTGGGAGGTGACCCGGAGGCGCGGCATGGCATTGTACTTGCCAAAGATCAGCTTGCGAAGAAGGCGGGCGTGAAAACCGGAATGGCTCTGTGGCAGGCAAAGCAGGTCTGCCCCGATATAGTGTTTGTACCGCCGCGGATGGACTTGTATTTAAGGTTTTCGCGTATGGCACATGAAATTTACGGTGATTATACGGACCGTCAGGAGGCATTTGGTATTGACGAATCGTGGCTTGATGTAACAGAGAGCTGTTCTCTGAAAGGTACGGGGGAAAAGAT
>JAHLFB010000217.1 GCA_018884025.1 Candidatus Phocaeicola faecipullorum | reverse complement strand
TTCGCTGCGTTTGCAATGCTGTAAAAACAATGCATAATGAGAAGATGAATCACCTTGACATCAAACCGGAGAATATCATGATTGAATATATTACGAACAGGATAATTCTGATTGATTTCGGAACGGCCACCCAGTTTGACGACAATAAAAGTTCCTTACTGAATTGTTATAGTAACGGATACACTCCCATTGAATATATGACAATTCATGAATTTTGTCCACAAAAGGATATATATGCCATCGGAGCTACTCTGTATTTCCTGCTTTCTGGAGAGAATCCTCCTTCGGCCTTTGAACTGGTTAACGGGAATAACAGCCTTAAAAGACCAGAGAATATCAGTGACCGTACCTGGGGAATTGTCACAAGAGCTATGAAGCATAATTATCTTGACAGGCCATCATCTATTGAGGAACTTAACTTATGAGCTATAAACCGTAATATTGACTCTTATCTTATTATACATAGACTTGAAAAAATCCTGACCCGGTATTATTCAACCGGATCAGGATTTTTAATAAGCAATTCTTTTCTAAGTTTGGCTTTAAACGCACTTGATGTAAGTTTAGGAGGCAGATATTTGGCCACTTGCAGATAAGCCTTGTCTATGCATTTCTCCACTTCTTCCCTGGCGTTCTCAATCTGTGATGCCAATCCCCAAAAATCAATGACATCCTTTTCTATCTTTGATAGGTCGAGACGTGCCATTTCGCCAGCAGAATAGGATAAGGATAACGGTATATCAATATCACCGTCGTATTGCTTTACTCTTACAGATACAGTATTATTGACTGTTAGCAAACCTGATTCAACCTTAAAATCCAAGCTTTTGGTCTTACAATCCTTTACCAGCATCTTAAACCATTTATAATTTAATGCAAAACACCCTGCTGCTGATGTCTCTGCATCAATAATATACTCTCCTCCAGGCACCAAGACAGAAACCTTATTCTGGTTATCCACCTTAAATGCAACAGAATATACTTCTGCATATTTCTTATGAGATTTATATCCTGTATTAAGCATCCTCAAAGCCTTATTGAGATTCTTCTTACTAATGTTTAATGATAGTGTTTCTCCCATATTATAAAATTTTTACTGTTATAATCCAATTTGAATGCTTGTTTATTTAATACTTGTCGATATTGATTACTTCAAATTTGTGCATTCCATATTTATTAAAATCTTCGCTTAGCAACTCAATACCCTCTTGCGATAAAGAGTTGTGAACATAAACCTTTTCCAAATGATTAAACGCTGATATACAGTGGATGGAGAATTCCAAGCCTTCAGGTATCTCTAATTCTTTTAGGTTCTGACAACCCATAAATGCTTCACGACCCATAAATTTTATAGTACTTGGCATTCTAATACACTCAAGGTTTTCACAGTCAGAAAAACTTGACCTACCTATATAGTCAATTGTTTCCGCTAGTCTGATCTCTTTTGCCTTACATCTATTAAAACAATCTATGTCCAGTCCGATAACCGTATAACTCCTTCCATTGTATTCTACAACGGATGGTATTGAAATATACTCACCATGTAAATAGTCCTTCACACAAGCTACCATAACCTTACCGGTCTTAATCTTTGATTTAATACCATATTCTTCAACCCTCAATTCTGTAGCCGGCATTATGTTGAAGCCTTCTAATATATCAGGCTTTTCATATACAAAAAAATAACCTATTTCAACCCCATCTTCGTTTTTCTGATAGAAGTCAGCCTTTATTTCTTCATCTGTCTCCGTTTCATCACAGACGTTGTCATCATCCAATCCGACATTAATGTATTGTCTATAATCAATGTGATATAATTCACACTTTACATCAAGAAATGGAATATCATATAACATGATTCTATGAAAATCATAATATTTCCTTATCATCTCAAGAAAGCTGTCTTCTGTATCTATGTTACCAACATCTTCTACATTAATCGCTTCATAGTCAGTTTCATCAATCTCTGTTGTAAATCGCTCGTTTATTACTATATTGTTCTTGTCCAGCTCAATAATTCTTTTTACTGAACCAGGCGTTCTCATCAGTTTTATAAAACTTACTTTTACCGTTCCATCACAATGGTATTCTGCTACATACAGAAGAGGCACACTGTAATCATTATTAACTACAGCAGCTCTGAACTCCACACGCTCATATTCTTGAGATTGTAATTCAAAAAGAATATAGAAGTGCTCTCCTCTAAAGAATTTTTTCATCTTCAATAATGAAAAATCAAAATACGTAAACGGGAAAGACAATTTTTCAATTAATCGGCTTCTACTGCCTATCGTCAGGAATTCATCCTCGAGAATAAAAATAGGTAAATATTTATAACAGAAATCAACATTACTGATTATTCTTCCACACATACTTATTTAATTCAGGTTGTTAATATTTGTATCAATCATCATATCTTTTTAGTGCATAAATCGATAAACTCTTCATGAGGCAGTTTATTATAAAATCCCATATTATTATGGCGACCCTTTTCTAATTTACCAAGGCAGAATTTGTTTTCGCTGATTTCGAATGTAAAAATGTAGATTTCCTTGTTTCTGTCCTTTAATGCAAGCATATATAGTGCTTCAGGGCATTCCAATTCTATTTTGCTAAAATCCAGAAGAGTGTAATCGAACTCTTTAACCTTCCCATACTTAAATTCTATTTTATCTATTTCATCATACTTACAATCGTTTATCATAAGATTGACTTCCAAATCCTTCTTGTCGAAACCAACAATATCAAAACGACTGAAGATTTCTGGCAATTCAAAAAACTGTAGTCTGTAATTATCTATATGCTCCAACTCCAGAGTATCATCTAAGCTTTCTTCTGAATCAAACTCAAAATCCAGATCTTCTTCTGAATCTATCTTTATGTCTGAATCTTTTTCAGATTCCAACTCAAAAAAAGGATAATTGCCCTTATTGCTACCATCTAAAATAAATTGCGAAAAATCCGCATCAAACCTTGTATCTTTGTTTTTCTTCATACACTATTTTTTTATCCTTTCAAATGTAAGATATAAAACCTTTAATGTCAATTATATTAAAGGACATCTTTATCATATAATCTATCATATTTCCTTTTCGTTTGCCTTTTTTGCTTCCTCAAACTTCTTTTTCATTGTAGGGTTCCCCCAAGTAAGTTTCTTTATGGTAAGTTCTTCTGTGTCATTATTTGCCAATCGGAGATAATTTTCTGAACTCAAAAGATCCTCTTTCATTCTTTGTAGAGATTTTATAGTTTTGTCTATTTCCTCAACAGCCTTATTGAATTTCTCACTTGCTCGCTGATAATGCCCTGAGAATTTGTTTCTAAATGTGTTGATCTTATCCTCAAATTTAGTAACATCTATAGTCTGTTGTCTGGCTACTTCAAGCTCCTTTTGATATTCCACACTCTTCTTGGATGCTTGAGCTAGCAGGGATATCAATGCCATAAAGAATTGCGGACGGATTACGTACATCTTCGGATAACGGTAAGATACATCTACGATTCCCTCATTATAAAGGTCGTTGTCCGGTTCCAGCATTGATACCAGAACTGCATACTCACACTTTTTCTCATTACGGTCTTTATCAAGTTTCGCAAAGAAGTCTTCATTCTTGTGTTTTGTCGCTGTCTGGTCTGCCTCATTCTTCATCTCAAACATTATTGAAACATATTCGAAACCATCGATATAATCACGGAAAATGAAATCTCCCTTACTTCCATTGCTTGCGTCATTATCCTTCTCAAAATATGCAGACGGATATGTATATGCACGAACCTTATTGAATTCATTGCTGCAATGGATTTCAAGAGACTCACCTATCATCTTGGTTGACATCTTTGCCTTCATGTCCTTATAGTAATCCACCAGCTCCCTAGCCTGTTTCAACTGTTTCTCGTAATTCTCCTTCAGGCTGCTTTCACGGATAGTGGCCTCCTTGCCAGCCAATATCAGTTTGTTATTCAGTTCTGACAATTGTGCCTCTTTTTCCTGGATGATTGTCTTTGTCTTCTCCTTTTCTGTCAGCACCGCTATTTCTGTATTGGCATCTGCTTTAGCTATAACAGCTTTCAGCGCCTGAATTTCGTTGTCCTTCTTTCCGAGTTCAATATCCATTTCAAGCTTCTTTGTCTTTTCGTAGCCTTTCAGCTTTTCCAGCAGACTGGATATCTCTGCTTCCTTTCTTACAATCTCCTGTTCCTTAACATTAAGGTTTTCCTTGTATGCCTGATTAGCTTTAAGAATAACAGCCTCCTGTTCTGCTTTCCTCTGGTTGTCAATTTCTTTAATACGGCGTTCAACTTCCTGGTCGAATTCCTTATTCTTTACCTGAGCCAGGATTGCGACATAGTCAGACTCATCCACTTTGAATATACTTCCACAATTAGGGCATTTTAGTTCTTTCATACTATTTACTTTAAGCTGTTATACGATTAAATATGTTGTCTATTCTGTTTTTTCTCTCTAAAGATAATTTATTAAAATGATATTTAGAGGCTATTGCATCAATATGTTCATATATATTATAATTATCCTTTATCTTATCAAAGTTAATATTGCTTGTTGTGTGAAAAGCACAACAGGCTGTACAGTAATATACCCTGACAGGTCTTTTATCATTAAAACTGTCTGAATTATATTCAAGATACATCAATGCTTTTCTTTCTGTTTCAAACTGTAGTTTAAACTTTCCACATTGTGGACAGAATAATCTATTTGATGGTTTAGGTATACACATAACAAAGTTTTTTTGATTCTGTTACAAAGGTAAATAACCATAATAGTCTATGCCATTAATTCCATTAATCTGCAAAAACCATTATGTTCATCATCGTATATTTCAATACCATCCAGTCCGCATGTATTATTGCCCACACTTGAAAGCCTACAAGTTCTAATCCCTGTTCCAGGTCTTAGGTCATGAAAGTGAGAACTCCCACCTGGCTGATGATGACATCATCGCCACCAAGTCCGTGCTTTACCATTTCCCGGGCATCTTTACTGCCAAAATGAGCAGCACATCGACTGTCTTCAGAACAACTCTGCCGTAGCCGAGTTGTTCTGAAGTGCCTATGCTGACATCTATCACGATACGTTCAGCCCTTTCTACAAGAGGTCGTCTGAATCTCCTTGCTCGTTGACGAACTGTAGCATCTTTATGACACATTCATACAGAAAAAGTGGATAGCAGCCAACACGAAGATGCAATACATCTTCAGCTTCCTCCGAAGTGATGTAATCTCCTCGGGTAAGACTCCGAGTCTGAACAATCAGCTCTTATATTTTTAGTTTCACTACATACCGTGCTTATACAACCAGCAATTATATCTCTACCAGCAATCCCCTTACTGGATAGTAGATGTATCGTTGTAAGATGTTCTCTCCGGCTGCTTCGAGTGCATCCTGATAAGCATCAAGTTGCCCTGCATACCATCCGGCAAAATGTTCGTTGTCTGGGTCCAAAATATATTTTGCTGCCATTGGGTTATTTTTGAAATCAACAAGTATATTACCCTCCTGCGTCTGCCATACAAGGTCTATGCTACCTACAATGGTTTGTCCGTCATAATCCATACGGAAAGGACGTTCGTGATAAGTCTTAACCGGTTTTCCATGAAGCAAGACCAGTTTATCATAGAGTTTTTTCCAGGCTGACAGTATTGAATCTGTATCAGTAAGAACTGCAGAAAGTCCATAACTGCGGATTATATTATTCAAGATAGTACCGTTTACAGAAGGATTATCTTCTATGATCGCAAAAATCTGATGTATACAATTACCCACTGTTGCCATATCGCCAGGATTATTACTAATAGGGATTCGATGTTCAAATTCGTAAAACTTACCTATTTTACCGCATTTGCGGATATGGCTTGGTGAGATATATCGCGGCTCCTTTGTCCTAAAATCTGGCTCTTCAATGTTTAAGCGCATGGACAGAGTGCTGTCTGTATCACCATAGTTTTCCTGTTTATCGAACTCTTCCTGAGTCAAGGTGAAATCTTTAAAGATATGACCTGTACCAAACACATCCCAGTCGCCTTGTTCAGGTATGCTTTCAGAGGCAGTATCAACCCCATTATCCTTAGGCCATTGTAATAGTTTGCCTCCCTTTTTGGGTTTCTCTATATTAAGAATCAGTACATCCTGTGGACGGGTCATTCCTACGTAGAGCACACGGTTCGTTTCTGAAAGCATTGCCTTATATGCCTGTTTGAAACCGGCAGATTCCTCAATGACTGAACTGATTTCGTCCGGAACATTCCTGTCTGTACCATATATCCATGGTGTCAGTCTTACGAAGACCTTAGGGTAAGGATACTCAGCTGTAGGTTCCTCAACATGAACTGGATGTACACCATAAGTCTCACCCCTCACAGCTTTCTTAAGGTCTGATACGTTTGTATTGAGAGACATCAGAATGACATACTTCCACTGCAGCCCTTTGCATGAATGATAGGTATGCAGCTGCACGCCCTTTGCATCACCCATACCCGTAGGTGAAACAGTCTCTATATAGGCAATAAATCCATCAATAGTAGCAGGAAGGTTCATCTGTACGCAGTGTTCTTCGTAAACACGTGCGGTATTGATGATAATCTGTAAACAGGCAATTCCAAACATAGCATCAGTTTCTACCTTTTTAACTTCATTAAAGAGATCCAAAAGGATAATCATACTTTCAACAAGTGATGCTACCGACTGTTGTTGTAACTTAGGCCGGATTGTCATCAGTCTGCGAATCAGTGGAACCTGAGCAAGACAATCCTCTGTTTTAGCATTGTCACAGGCATCATTCAGGATCTTTTCTTCTATGATTGTTCTCGTGTTATAATCTTCCTCTGTGAGTATTGCGACAGTTGCCTTTGCCAGGCTATCCCTAGTACTGCCAACAATACGCAAGAGCGATGAAGTCAAAGAATAGGCAAACGAATCAATAATTGGGGAATCCTCTCTGCTCGAAGGAATTTTATACTGTTTCAGTTGGGATGCAACTTCGGCAAGTGTTGCATTAGCACGAGCCAATACAGCTATCTCATTAGGTTTGATACCCTGATTAAGTAATTTCAGAACATGTTCAGCTATACCATATTCATCACTGCTTACAAAATAAAGGAGTGATTCTTCATGGTTTTCATTCTTACGATGCTGTTTGAGGCAGATGTTCTTTTCTTCTAGTACATCTGCAAAAGTCTTCCTGAATACATCATTGTTCAGTTCGACAATGTCAGGCAGTGAACGCCATGAGGTGTCCAGCGTATCGGTATCACAACCACTTTCTTTCTTAGATACACGGTCAACAACAGCCTTGGTAAGCGCAATATCGGAACCTCTGAAACCGTAAATGGCCTGCTTATAGTCACCTACCCAATAAGAGTGTTCCATCAGGTCGCTGAGTGCATCGAATATCTTCACCTGAATTGGAGAAGAGTCCTGAAACTCGTCTACAAACAGATAACGGTATGACTGGGAGATCTCACTGGCTATATCTTCGTTCATCATAAGCAGACGCATGTACTTCTCCATATCGTTGTAGTCAAGCAGATTCTTGTCGCGCTTGAACTGTGCGAAATTCTCTTTCCAGCGTTGCGCAAGGTCGAAAATCAGACGGATATACTTTTCCTGCTTGTCGTAGACCATTTGACTTGTCCATATTCCGGCCATACGATTATGGAAGTTCTCGGCCAACATACCATATCCCTTAGGAGACCCGATAGTTGAATCGATATTCCTCAATACACCAAGCGATGGACTGTTCAGATGTCTTTGGGCCTGCTCCAGTGCCTTTATTCGTTTGTCGTTAGCGTCACTTTGTTTTCTACTGCGGAGAAAGGTCTCATGCTCCGCAATCACTGCCTTCAGCTCATCGAAAGTGAAACTGCAGTTAGTGTCTGCTTTCACAAACTTACGGATAAAGTTCAGTGATTCTTCCTCACTCTGTTTGAAGTCCTCCAACTCATAATTGGTGGCAAAGCCAATAACTGCTTTCAGGTGGTCCTGCCAGAAATCGTAATTGACGGCTTTCTTCACAATATATCCATCTTTTACACGTATGTCAAAATATCTGGCAAATCCATGCAGTACCTTCAATTCTTCGTCTGTAGGAAGTTCCGACAATGACTGGGATATATAGTAGGCTGTATCTTCTTCAGCCATCACACCCATGTTAGGCGAAAGTCCGAGATTAAACCAATATTTGTCAATCATACGCTGACAAACACTGTGAACCGTACCAATCATGGCATGATCCAGCTGCATTGCAGCATCATAAAGACCTTCATCATAAAGGAAAGCCTTTGCCTTTTCCTTAAATTCATTGGCAGCCTTAGTCGTAAAAGTTGTCAGAATCACCTGTTCAGGCTTTACCTTTTCCGACTTAATCAGATTTGTCAGTGTCTCTGTCAGTCTGTACGTTTTACCGCTACCGGCTCCCGCATTGATATATGTTACGTTCTTCATAATGCACTATTTGTTTTAAAGATTCCATACTGAGAAAAGTAATTCTCTTCCTTCAGACCTGTTTCTTCGTCTTTCTTCAGAGGGAATAATCTACCAGCTTCAGTGTCTTTCACATATTGAAGTTCATCGTATGCTCCATTGGTTTCCACTAATCCATTTTCCAACTGTCTCTTTCGGTAGATGACTGATTGTCTCAGTTCTTCTACTATATTATCCCGGTTCTCAGGAGTTATTTGCGTGCAGTGCTTTCCTTTGAACATCTCTTTGCTGTAGAGGCGGGCTTCAGGCATAAGGAAATAAGCTACCCGTCTTATCTCTTTTTTTGTTTCCAGTCCGAGCATAAACCTATAGAATTCCAACTGTACCGAGCGATTGCTCTCCAATTTGTCCTGATATCCTTTTGCCCAGGTTGTCCATTTAAAATCAAAAACAATAGGATATCCTTCTGCGTCTTCGAGTGTCATATCAATGAATCCCAGAACATCACGTTCTCTTCCGTTTTCTTCTTTTTCAGGAGCATCAGGCAGGCCTAAATTCAGGTCGGCCTGAACATACTGCTCACAACCGGTAACTTTAAGGTCATTATCTTTGAGTATTTCCAAAAGTGTGTCCAGACAAACGCGAAGCTGCTCATGCAGAAGTTTCTCTTTAAGTCTGTTCTCTGCTAACTGCAGGATTGCTCCTTTGGCTTCTATTACCTTTGTGTATTCATCATTATAGTCCTCCATACGTAAGGCAATTTCATCAGGTGTAGCGTAACGTTTTCCTTCATCAGGACTGAACAATGCCTCTATAACAGCATGAGCCACATTACCCATGGTGGTCTTCACATCAGCCATCTGAGCCTTACCATCGGCAGTTATGTTCAGTATCCGTTCCATCAGATAATCAAACGGATGTTCCACCAGTGTAGCAATACTTGTCGGACTCATATGATCAGGCCATTTCAGTTTATTGGCATATTCAAACTTTAGTTCTGCTGCTATACCACCATTTTCAACAATTTCTACATCGGTCATGTCGCTGACATCAATTTTAGGTGCAAGAATAAACTTTTCTATATTCTCCACCTGCTGCTCAAGACGGACAATCAGCGGATGTTTTAAAGTAGCCTCTCCACCTCTTGTTTTACATACTACTAGGATGAGTTGTTCTTCAGTCATGCGAAGTGGCGTCATTAGCATGTGTTCATGATAATGACTCTCGTTCGTTTCATCCCATGGAATTATACAGCGCTGCTCAGTCAGTTTTCTCTTCTCTGAAGGATAGAGGAATGCACATTCCCGGGTATGATCGTCATCTCCTTCAACCCCCAGCCAAACAGCTCTTTTGGCTACTGCAGCCATCTTAGAAGGAGAATCTACTACGAATCTACACCCACGTTCGGCTTCGGCATTAGTATATGAGCCTTTCTCATATATTGAACTAATCCATGAATCAATAACCTTATAGTCGACTGTTGTGGTATCGACCGTATCTAACAGAATATGTAGTGCATCACACATGCTTGCCACTGTCATCAGTTGCTCTATCCACTGAGCACTGTTATTATCTTCTTCCATAAGATGGGCACGCTGACGTGACCAGGCAGAGAGTTCACTTACAAAAAGTCGTACATCATCCGTTCTGATTTCCTTGTTACTCTCCATTGAAGGCAGAAAGACATCAGTCATTCTCTTACGTTTCTTGCAGTCTTTCTCTCGCATTTTCTGCTGCTCGTCTTCCGGTAATGCTTTCAATTCATCATTGAAATAGACGAACTTACCATCTATATAGTCCTTTACCAGTTGCCTACAGGTGTCGTTTCTGTAGCCTCCTTCTTTAACAATTGATTCTGCAAGTCTTAAGCGGAAGAATCTGTCAATAGGATGCAATGGCATGTTTAGCCATTCAATTAATGTATTTACATTAAGCGGATAAGAAAACATTCCGAGTCCCATCACAAACAGCTGTGTCAACTGAGGTATACAACTGGCAGCCACACTACCAGTCATTGGCTTATTCATCAGCATAAGCCAGTTATCCATCTGTTTGTTGTCGGCATTTATCCACACATCCACATCATCCATCTTACGGTATGATAGGTATTCGCAGGCTGCACGTTCGTCGGCAAACTGATAGATAAGCAGTGAACTGTCATTTTCATCCAGTTTGATTTTACCTTGTTGACCTTCTGTAATAAGCCGGCGTATCCTACTCAGGTTGTTTCCCATATAATCAGCTTCAGGTATAAGTTCAACCTTAGCACCTTGCTGTTCTAAAACAGAAATCAAGGTACAGACTGTCGGTTTTAGTAGGCTCATCTCACAAGCGAGCTGCAAATTCATTTCAGAACAGTCAAGTTTTTGGGATTTCATCTGTTCAATTATTGTATGAAGTCTTTCTGTCGTATCGGTACCACTCTTCTTACAGAAATACTCTTCTACCCCTATCAATACAGAGAGACGGTCGCTTATACCGGTCCCGATGAATTTCCAATCGGCAGAACGCAGTTCGTCACGCCATCCCAACATTACTTTAGCCGTACTGAGTCCTGCGACTCTGAATGATTTAGCCATTACATTATCAGGATATGTACTCATATACTTGCTTACAGCATAATAATAATGAGCCATGCGCTCATATATAGGAATATCTTCATGATGAAGACCCAAGCGAAGCTCAAGCAGGTCTATCAGACCTATTGTGTTAGTCACCACAGTATCCATCATTACACCATTCCGTGTAAAGACTTGTCCGGAGTATTCTTGTGAAAATAATATCTTCATGACTATATAGGTTTATAAATTTTAAATGTAAAATCTCGATATGGGTCTATCAGAACGCATAACGACCTATAAAATTATATATTTTTAGCGATAAGACCTCTTAATCATTTAGTTTTTAGTTACATCCTTTTATTTTAATGTATATACCTCTTCTTTTTAATATATGTTTCTCTTTTAAGATTATATATTTCACGCATTTAAAAAGTTTCCATTATATTTGTATTGTTTGATGAAATTAGAAACGTAATTGATTATTTGTATATGAAGAATAATTTACACTTTAACTTTCTTCACCTTTTCCCTAATCATAATCTTAATAAGTATGAACAATATATTTAACAATAGTGAAATTGATCAAATAAGAAAGGTTTTAACCGAAGTTGGATTTATCATCGAGTATTCTGTCGCTACTGATGCTAGAAAACCTGAATCTATTCCTGTTACCGGATTGAACTTATCAGAAAAAGGACAAGATTTTTGGCCATACCCTATGTGGACTCATCAGTTTAAAGCTGTTAAAGCGGCTTTAGAAGGGAATAATGTATGTGTTTCGACCTCTACCAGCTCTGGGAAAACTGAGATTTTTCAAACAATAGCCATTGAAACCCTTGCCAGAAAAGGAGGAAAAGTTCTGGCTTTTTACTGTGTAAAAGCTCTGAATGCACAGCAAATGGACCGCTGGCTCAAAACAGGATTGAAAGTAGGGATCATTGACGGCAATCACCAAGGTATTGAAAACCGCAAAAAGGTTTTCGAGAACAGTGATGTAGTACTCATGACTCCTGATGTGATGCACATTATACTGTCTAATCTTCAGCAGGGAGACTATGGTGTGGCCATAAAAAACTTCATCCGACACTTAAATCTGGTCATTATAGATGAAATACATCTGTACCGTGGTGTATTCGGCAGCAATGCTGCATACCTTTTCCGACGCATAAATAATCTTCGCAGACACTACCGGAAAGACCAGGGGTTCCCTCAATTTATTACTGCATCTGCGACGATTCCTAATCCGGCGAAACACTCTTCGGACATATGCGGTGTTCAAAATTTTGTAAATATCGGTCCGGAAGACGACAAATCGCCTGCCGGAAAGAAGACATTCTACTATGTCAATAAAAGACCTGATATTCAGGATTCAGTATCTTCTTTGGTTTCGGCCTTGATCAAGAGTTTTGCAGAGTATGATGATACCAAAACGATAACATTCGTTTCTGGACGCCAACAGACGGGTAAAATAGCCATGCAAGAAGAACAACTAAGTGGATTTGAGCATGACAACAAAGTGTATCCATTTAGAGCGGGATTCGAAGATGAAGCCAGAGAGCATATTTACAAGGCTATGAACAAAGGTAATTTTAAAGGCATCATAAGCACCAGTGCACTAGAGATAGGTATAGATATTTCTGGCCTTAACATTGCCATAATAGCCAATATGCCTTTCGACCGAAACAGTTATTATCAAAGAATCGGACGTGTAGGACGTGGTATTTCGAATAATGAAAGTGCAGTTATCATAGTCAATGATGGCTCACTAAATTCAAGTCTGCTCTTCAGCCCACAAAATAATTACGACATTAATAATGTACTTCCCGATCTTGAACCAGCCCTTCACTTAGATTCGGAGACAATCATGGCTTGCCATGCAGCCTGCCATGTTCATCCGACGATGGACGGTTGTGAACTTCCAAACCTGAAAACTATTGACGATGCGACACAAAAATATTTTCCTTCCCAATTTATTCAGTTGATGAAAAGTATACTAAGCGGAAACCGACCTGAATTCTATGATGAATTTGTAAACCGCAACAGTTCACCACATAACTCTTCACTGAGAAGTCTTGGCACAACATACCAGATAGTGGAAGACGAAAGAATTCTTAAAGATGATACCGTTACCAGAACACAAATGCTAAAGGAAGCCTATAAAGGGGCGCTCCGCAACAGTGTGAGAATGAATAATGAGACAGGCAGAGTAGAAAAATATCTCCAGAGAGTGATTAGTTTTCCTGATAAGCAGGAAAGGCATATTCTGACGAGACGCCTGATTGCTAAAGACTATGCTAATGCCAAAATCAATGCTCAATATACTAAACCATACTTTAGGACATATGTCCGCCCTAATTTCTTAAAATGCACATCTGCTTTAAAATATGGAGATACACTACTGGTAAATTTACGACTGTACGAGTGCACACGGGCATACGGTTATTATGAATGTTATGGGAAAACACAGATATATAAACAGTACGATAGGGGTTTTAAAGATGAGATCCAGACAATGGGAGTACTGATATTCAATCCTCTATTAAACAATAACGGCGTTTCTACATCACAAATTTCACAAATGATATTCGAAGCATTCCTACTTCAGCGAGCTTTCGAGAAAAACGACTTTGAATATAAGGGAGGAACCTTATATCAGCCCAATGCGAAATTTGAACTGCAAATTAATGACCGATTCCTTGCCATATACGACAATAACGACCTGAATATTGCTAAGGAATTACTCGACTGCGAACTGCTTGAAAGAACTTTTGCCTTCTTGAAGGCTAATCTTGATACATTCGCAACAACACTGTTCGAAAGTCCACTTACATCATCCACCAAAGAAGCAGTCTATTCCATTTGCAATAATGTGCTTCAGACCAGTGCAGAGCATCTTAATGTCACCGGCAATGACCTAGGTGAAAATATTATCAGCATTCCTTCAGTATCAAGTAGAGTGCGCTACCACATCGTGACGCCAGTTTCAAATAATGCTAACGAAACAACAGAGCAGGTCATTGAATGTATAGTTACTGGTGTGATGAAAGAGGCCGGTTTAGAAAATTGTGTAACCTACAATCTGTTAAGCTGTACAAACTCAAATTTATTCTTCAATATAGCTATGGATTATGTGGAACCTATCCCCACCGAACCTGTAGTTAAATTCAACTGGAAAACTGGTAGTATAATCTAAAGAATATTCTATGACATTTTATTATAATTCTAATCCATTACTTGATAGTGGTAATATAGCTGGTTATCTGATAGGTGAAGACAACTGGGGAAATTTTGATATCACAGAATCGAAGAAGAAAAAAGTATTCCTGAAATGGAGTAATCCCAATAAATTCAAAGAATGGTACTCCTTATGGTTCCTGAAATTCGATTACTTCCAGGAGATAGATAACTCCGGCCAATGTTTTGTAGGAGTCCAAGTTGACAAACTTGGGTTCCAACGCTATCGGATTTTTAAAACCCGCATCTGCAATTTAATAAAGAGTATTGACATCAGAACTTACCCTGCAATATCCAGCGAATCTTATTCAGATTTACAATGGCTACCTGAAGAAAGAGTTTTTAAAGTATTCAATCAATCGGGAGAGTGCTCTATTCTAATACCTCCAAAACGGGAGGTATGCAACAATGTCTTATTCTACGATCGTATGTATGATCCTTATTCTCAATTCAAATACTGGCCAAACACGGATTTTGGACACTTTAAGGACCTCAGATTTCACGACAAGGTTTTATTCGGAGAAAATTACGATGGAACATTAGCTATCATTTCTTCGAAAGGAGAAATTATGTCGTATGCGTGGTCTGAAGTACAGATTATAGAAAACGGCATCACATTCCTCGACAAAGAAAATAATCGTCAAGAGATTGATTTTGACAAAATCGAGGATTATTACCAAAAGGAATTGTCGAAAATGGGAAAACAGCTGAAAGTAGCCATACAGTCCACACATGAGAAAAGCCTTGAAAAGTTACAAGATAAAAAGGTATTGGACACTAGTAATAGTGATGATGACAACTCAACAACGGATAAAATATTTGAGAATATTTGCTGGATTTATAAGAGCTTTGAAAAGCAATACGATAATAAGACAATAAAAATCAATAATCCAGACCGAAAGATTGTTACGGATGAACTTATACTGTGTCTTAAGTCCAATTTAAATACGGCTTATATCGTACGGTATAGTGGCCGTAATAAAAAATATCACACGATTGAACGTAGATTTGAATTAACAGATGAAACTACAGTTTTGCGTAAAGAACTTAAATCTGGAAGGTTACCTAATGCTATGCAGTACAGTTCACAAATGACAGACGAGAAACTTGTTGAATCATTCAAAGCAATTGACCCAACACTATGT
>JAHLFB010000216.1 GCA_018884025.1 Candidatus Phocaeicola faecipullorum | reverse complement strand
TTATTATTAACCCATATATCCGGATCATAGCTTAGATAATTACGCCTTGCAATATCCTTACAGCTGAGATCCTTACTGGCAACATCAAACTTATTCAATAACTGTTCATACAAGTCCCTGTGAAATTGTGGATCCTTGTTATCATGTAATACAATAGCTTTCAGTCCATGTCCGCTTGGAGTTGTAAATACACACTTTACACATGATGTTTTTATCAGCCTGTTGCGAAGATGTCTCAAATCATCATAGTTGTCAATATGGTCAAAGTCTAATGCTGTAATACATGAATACTCCCATTATGGAACGGTATATGAAAGCGACCGGAAATACGAAACGATATGTTTTCGCGCCTAGTGAGTTGCCTATCATCAACCATACACGCTTGCGAAAACGTTTTATTTGTACCACATTGTTGTCAGTACTGTCTTTTTTTACAGGCTGGTCCATGTCTGCAATGTAAATGTCTTTAACCTATCATAAGTCTTTACAGCTAATATATCTTTCTCTTTTCCGTTTTCCACAGCGATTATTCCCGGAAACTTGAAGTATATCCATACTGCTGCTCTCGGTATGGCGAAACATGATGCGTGAAACCTTGTATATTCATTTGAAAGTGAAATTTCTATCATTACGTAATGGATGATTGATTTTTTCAATGTGTTATGAGACTTTTTATTATTAATAAATGGTGATTTATCGCCTTTGGATTTGTTTGAAAGGAAACATATACGTTCAAATACTTCTGTTATGGAGTCTCTGTTGTCGGCCTGATTCCATTTTGAGGGTTCGAACATTTTGTCGTTGAGAACTGCAAAAGTTACGTCTTCACGTAGTAATGGTATAAATTTTTCGACTGAGTATTTCTTCTCTATTCTTTGTATATATAAGTCGTTGTCATATAAATATTGCCTATATTTTTCTATGAACTTTTCTTTCTCCGGTAATTTGGTATTTCCTGCTTGTTCGGAATGTTTATGATAATTGTCGGATGCCCATTGTGCTTCTTTGTTATATTGCACAGATGCTGATAGTGTGAAATAACAGGCAATTAGTATCACGATAATGAATATATTGCTATTCATGTATTTATATGATTATTTCGTTTTTTATTACTGTGTGCAAAAGTATTGTCTATGGTATATTTTTGTTCATAAAATAACATGTAAACGACTTGTTTTGTACATTTTTTCTATTTTAGCATTTTGCCTGTTATATTTTCTGTTTATTTTTGTGAGGAGAATTATAAATATGAAAATGATGAAACTTATTTTACCATTTTTATTTCTTTTGATTTCTGTATGTTTGGATGCACAGAATATTTCATTTAGGCATTTGACTATAGAAGAAGGCTTATCTGATAATTCGGTGATGTCTATTTGTCAAGACAGTAAAGGGAGAATGTGGTTTGCCACACGTAACGGGTTGAATATGTATGATGGAGCGCGTGTACGTATATATAGAAATGAAAAAGGAATTTCCGATTGTTTGGCTGGTAATCTGGTTGAGCAGGTTATCTGTGGCGGGAAAGATACTTTGTTTGTAAAGACACGTCAGGGGGTATCATTGTATGACGTAAGGCTGGATAAGTTTACTACAATATTTACAGAGAACAGTTCATCACTTTATTATGAAAAATCATTGTTCTTGTCTGCCGGGGATTCAATAATGAGGTATAGTGGAGGAAAGTTTGATAAAATATGTAAAATAACAGGGAAGGCAACTACTAAATTGCTTGTTTATAATGATACTATAATGGCAGGTACCGACTCCGGTTTATATATGGTAACAAAGGATGGATGTAATGATTGGAGTGTAAAAGAACTGCTTCCTGATTTGAATGTTTCATATGTCTATCTTGATAGTAAAGAAAGATTATGGGTATGTGATTTGCGTAGTCATGGCGGTGTATATTTGATGTCAGAAGGAACTGTGAAACGGTTTAAACATGATAAGCATGACATTGCTACACTCCCTTCTGATTTTATCCAGTGTTGTGTTGAAGACAAGTTTGGAAAGATATGGATAGGTACTTTTAACGGTTTAGCTTTGTATGATGATAAAACCGGCAGTTTTACTCGTTTTCTGCGAAAGGAAACGATAAGAGGATTGACAAACTCTTCCGTTTGGTCTCTCTTTTGTGATAAGCAAGGTACTATGTGGGCCGGCACGTTTTATGGTGGAGTGAATGTGTTTGATCCTTATACCCAAGTCTATAGTGAATGTTTGCCGTCTGCCAAGGAAAGAGACGGACTTAGCTCAGGAGTTGTCAGCAGAATGATGGAAGATAATGACGGTAATCTGTGGATTGGCACAGAAGGAGGTGGGTTGAATGTGTATTATGCCGATAGCCAAAGCTTTAGGTGGTATAAATCTGTAGGAGGAGGTGATAAAAAAGGTCTTACTCACAATAACGTTAAATCGCTATATTATGATGATGATAAAAATATACTTTGGATAGGCACTTTCCGTGGTGGTTTGAACAAACTGGATTTATCTACTGGCCAGTTTAAACATTATGAAAACTTGTTTCATGATTATTCGATTTCGGATGATATTATATTAGAAATACTGCCGTATAAGGAAAAACTTCTTATTGCCACTCAGCAGGATATAATAGTTTTCAACCCGAATAATGGTGAAGCAAGGTATTTGTTGAGTGATGGAAAAGACCGTTATAAATGTCAAAATGCTGTTGATTTATTGATTGATAAAAGAGGCCATTTGTGGATAATAAGTTTGAAAGGCATATTTTTTTACGATTTCAAATCCGGCAAACTTACCGATTTTTTTGAGGACGGACATGAAGGAATGAAACTTAGTTCATGTCATGTGAATTCCGTTTATGAGGATGCTTCAGGTAGATTGTGGTTTTGCACTGACGACAGTGGGGTGGATGTATTGGACTTTTCATCCGGTAGTTCACGCAATATAAATAAGACCGATTCAGGCTTAGTCTCGAATCAGGTATATGATATATGTGAATATTTACCCGGATTTATGTTGGTTACCACATCCGACGGGATATCTGTTTTTGACATTTACGGTAGGGAATGTCATAACTACACTAATCTTCCGCAGTTGTCGTTAAAACATAGTCGTATATTCAGTTCACATTCTGGTCGTATATATATAGGAGGTCTTAACGGATTGTTCTTTTTCGAAAGAGGATATTTGAGTTTGTTGAGACGTAAGTATGATATTTATCCGTCACGTTTGATGGTAAACGGCAAAGAGGTTTATGTTAATGATGATTTTGGAATATTGACAGAGAGCATTCCATTTATTGACCGTCTTACGTTCAAACCAGGACAGGATATATTTAGTATTGAGTATTCCGTTTCCAATTATTCACCATACAGAATGGATAAATTCGAATATCGTTTGTCTGGTTTGTCTGACGATTGGATATCTATGGATGATAGTCGTTCTGTGACTTATACCAGTCTTTCCCCCGGTGATTACACACTCTTTGTAAGGTCGGTGAATGATAAAGGTGAGATAGTTGCAATGAATAAGATAGATATAAGTGTAACTCCTCCGTTTTATCGTACTATATGGGCTTATATGTTTTATGTCCTTTGTGCTCTTGTTTTGGCTTTCTATTTGATAAACAGTTATTTGAAACGTATCAAATTACGTGAGAAACTTATCTACGAACAGAAGCATATAAAGGATATTGAAGGATTGAACCGTATAAAGTTGGAATTGTTTACCGATATATCTCATGAATTTCGTACTCCACTTACGCTAATAGAGGGACAGATTGAAATTCTTATGCGTTCCGATATGCTTACACGTCCGTTACGAGAGCGTATAGTACGTGTTTATCGTAATTGTTTGCAGATGGGAGAACTTATTACCGAGCTCTTGGATTTCCGTAAGCAAGAGCAGGGTAAGGTTGAGATAAAAGTTTCCGAGCATGATATTGTTGCTTTTATGAAGGAGATATATAATAATTTTTTGGTGTATTCTGAATATAAGGACATAGATTTTACCTTAACTGAAGATTTATCTGAATTTATGGTCTGGTATGATGAAAAACAGATGAGGAAGGTCTTTAATAATATTTTGTCCAATGCTTTTAAATATACAAAAGAAGGTGGAAATATAAATGTCTCCGTATCAAAGGATGAAGGATATGCTGTTATTAAGGTAAAGGATACAGGAATGGGCATTTCTTCGGAGAATATAAAAAACATATTCAATAATTTCTATCAGGCTTATGACAGCAATGAACAAGGTATGCCTGTAGGTTCTGGCATAGGACTGGCATATTCGAAAGAGATTGTGGATATGCACGGAGGAAGTATAGATGTGGAGAGTTGTGTGGGCGAGGGCAGTGAGTTTATAATACGTTTGCGACAGGGTAATTCTCATTTTTCAGAAGAGCAGATTGAGGACAGTACTGATATGGTTACATGCTGCGAGAAAGAGTATGCGAATGGGCTTGTCGGTTTAATACCTTTCGATAGTCATGTTCCGGCAAATGACGGTGGACAGTTTTATAAGATGATGATAGTGGAAGATAATGAGGAACTTTTGGATATGCTTGTAAACATAATGGAAGGATTTTATAAGGTGGAGACAGCACATGATGGTAATGAGGCACTGGAAAAGATGAAGACATTTGTTCCTGATATAGTGGTGAGTGATGTACTTATGCCCGGAAAGTCTGGAACAGAGTTATGTTACAGTATAAAGCATGATAAGGATTATTGCCATATCCCCGTGCTATTGCTTACGGCACGTACATCTGTAGAACATACGGTCGAGGGACTGAAAGTCGGTGCGGATGATTATATAAACAAGCCTTTTAATATTGACATACTCATTTCGCGTTGTCATAATCTGATAAATAACCGTCTTATCTTACAGGAAAGATTCGGCAATCATCCTATGGTACAGCCACAGATATTGGCTACTAATGAAACGGATCATGACTTCATTGATGAGATGATGAATTTATTGGACTCAAATATTGATAATCCTGACTATAATGCAGATATGCTTGCCAAAGAAATAGGAATGTCCCGTACTAAATTCTACAATAAAGTAAAGGCTGTTACAGGGCAGACTCCTTTGGAGTTTATCCAGACAATGCGATTGAAACGTGCAGCGGTTATGTTGCGTGATAATAAGGATATGAGTATAACAGATATATCATATAGTCTCGGCTTTACTTCGGTAAGGCATATGTCACGTTGTTTTAAAGATAAATTCGGGAAATCACCACAAACATACAGACGTGAAGGTGAATGATGATGTGTTTTGTACAAAATGGTATATCTTGTGTACAAAAAATACATTACATCAGTTATGACTTTGGTATTTTTGTTGCGAACAATAAATTTAGTTACAATGAAAACACTGAAAATCATTTATTATTTACCTATTTTGTTTATTATGTATTCCTGTCATTCGGAAGAAAAGATTGATGATGTAGAAGATGACGATTCGTCAACTGTCGCACCTGAGCCTGAACCGGGAGATACAGATTGCAAGGCTTGGATGGATTTTGTAGAGGGTAATAAAGATAATATATTGCTTGATTTTTCATACGCCGGATATAAACATGGTGAAACGACACCGCCAGATGTATGGACATTGGGATATAAGGTATATGATGTTACAGACTATGGGGCTGTACCTGATGACGGCAAGTCTGACAGAAAGGCCTTATTAAATGTGTTTGATGAAATCGGTATAAAAGCAGACGGCAGTAAATGGAATAACAATGCAAATGCCATTATTTATTTTCCCGAAGGTGAATTTATTCTTTATGATGAGAGCGACCGTGGTGATGGAAATGAGGATGTAAGATTTCAGATACGTGCAGGGAATATTGTCCTGAAGGGGGCAGGGCGCGATAAGACTACTATCACTATGGCTGCACCTTTTCCTCCATTGCAGGGAGTTGAGTGGGCAGGTGCAATGTTCGACTTTAAAAACTGGAACGGCTTTTCTAATAAACTTGCTGATGTTACAGGTAAATCTTCAAAGGGAAGTTTCTCTGTCGAAATATCTTCTATCGGTAAAATACGTCCCGGTGACCGCGTATGTCTGAAACTTGAAGATAATGCTCCTGAACTGATTGAAGAAGAACTCCGTCCTTTTAAATGGCTTCCTAACATGATACAGCTTCAGAAAGACGGAGTGCAGGTTTATGACTTTCATGAGGTGAAATCGGTAGGTAATAACAGAATTACTTTTTACGAACCTATAATGCACGAAGTTGATCCACGGTGGAAATGGAAAATCTGTGCCTATAATTGTTATGAGAATGTAGGAGTTGAGGACTTGAGTTTTAAAGGATATGCAAAAGAAGATTTTGTTCACAACGAATGGTACGATAATTCTACTTATAATCCTCTTAATTTTCAACAGATTGTGAACGGTTGGGTACGTCGTGTTAACTTTCATAGTGTCAATGGTGCTTCTTCTTTTACATGGTGTGCCAACATTTCTGTGTATGATATAGGGATATCAGGTAATAGAGGCCATTGTTCTGTACATTCTTCAGGTTCTTCACGTGTTTTGATTGTAAATGTAAAGGATGAGGCCAAAACTAAGGAAATGCAAAATGCCGGGCAATGGCATGCTGTAGGTGTAGCAAAGCAATCATTAGGTACTGTAATAATGAATTGCATTTGGGGTTATGATGCAAATTTTGAATCACATGCCACACAGCCTAGGGCTACTTTAATTGATAATTGTACTGGAGGTTTTTTGCAGTTGCACCAAGGAGGTGCAACTGACCAGTTGCCAAATCATTTGGACGATTTGGTACTATGGAACTTTTGTGCTACACGTGTACTTCCCGATGAAGCTGATAATTGGGTCTGGTGGAGTGAGAAACGTCAATACTGGAAATTTCTTCCTCCGGTGATTGTAGGTTTTCATGGTGAAAGTGTTAATTTTGATACATCACAGGTGAAATATATTGAGAGTAACGGCAAAGAAGTCTCTCCGCAGTCGTTATATAAGGCTCAATTACAATACAGATTGGGATATCTTCCTAATATAGAATATCTTAAATAAATTTTACATGTTTCTTTATTGTGTCTATAATGTACATTTTGTACAAAATGGCATGTTTTGTGTACATAATGTGCAGTTGTAAATCTTATGTTTACGTACTTTTGCACCAGAGAATTTTATTTTTTTTGTTTAACATCTAATAATAATTATGAAAAAATTACAGTTAATTAGAAGAGTATATACCTTTATGGTTTTACTCTGTTTCTGTGGTTACACCTTCTCGCAAATTAAGATAAGCGGAATAGTGACCGATGAAGCAAATGAACCGGTTATCGGTGCCAATGTAGTGTTGAAAGGAGGCACTACCGGAACTATTACCGATATGGACGGTAAGTTTCAAATTTCAGTACCTGACCAGAAGGCAGTATTGGTATTTTCTTTTATAGGTTATGCACAGAAAGAAGTTACGGTGGGGAAAAAAAGAACTCTTAATGTAGTTATGAAAGAAGATGCTGCCATGCTTGACGAGGTTGTGGCAGTAGGCTATGCTACAATGAAAAAGAGTGATCTTACAGGTGCAGTTTCAAAAGTTGATATGGATGATTTGAACAAGAGCCAGGTTCTTTCGTTCGACCAAGCTTTGGGGGGAAGGGTAGCCGGTGTTCAGGTTGTGACAAGTGATGGTCAGCCCGGTGCCGAAGCGAATATAGTAATTCGTGGTAGTAACACTATTTCCGATTCTTCTGACGGTAGTCCTCTTTACGTTATTGATGGATTTGCTTCCGACGATGCCAATCTGGCTTCTATTAACCCTAATGATATAGAGTCGATAGATGTATTGAAAGATGCTTCTGCTACTGCCATTTACGGCGCGCGTGGAGCAAACGGTGTAATTATTGTTACTACCAAGCGTGGTCAGGAAAGTGCTCCACGTGTTTCTTATGACGGATATTTTACATGGCAGGCACAGCCTAAAACGTTGGAATTGCTTGGTGCTACAGATTTTGTCGCATTGCAGGAAGAATTAGGTGAAGATATGGGCCGTACCTGGTATAGATATGATGAGGCTTTGGGTCGTAACCGTGTACTTTCCGATTATATCAATGTCCCGTATTCAGATTGGCAGGATGAGGTGTTTCAGGCAGCTCCTATGACAAGCCATCATGTGGCATTGAGCGGTGGTTCGAGAAACACTAAATATAGTTCTTCGATTTCTTATTACAACCAACAGGGAACAATCATCAATTCATCTTTCGAAAGTTTAAAAGCGAGATTGACTCTTGACCAGCAGATTTCAAAGACAGTAAAGGCCGGAATGAGCGTTAACTTTGCAAATAACATATCAAATGGTTCAGCTCCGTCTCAAGGAGGAGGAGGTGCCACACAATATTTCCTTTATCAGGTACTTGCATACCGTCCGTTCTTTTATTCGGATGAAGAAGGTGCCGAAGATGATTTTTTGGCAGATAATCCGAATTATCCGTACAATCCTATGAATACGATTGAAAACCAGTATTCAAAGACCCGTACACGTCAGTTGAATATGAACGCTTATTTGAACTGGGATATAACCAAGAATTTGATGTTCCGTGCCACATTTGCATATAACTGGCGTATTGACCGTAGTGAAACATATAATAACAGTGATACTTATTGGGGAGACCCACGCTATTCTGCAAGTCGTTCTAACGGTAACTTCAGTTATAGGGAAAATGACGGATGGTCTAACGAATATACTCTTAATTACAGGAAAAAGATAGGCGGACATAATATTAATGCTTTGCTTGGAGCTTCAATTTACAGTAATACTTCTTCTACACTTGGAGCTAAATCTATTATGGTCCCATGGGACAGCATGGGCTTTTGGGGAATATCAGGAGGAACTCCTAACGATCTTAGCGCAGTCAACTTTGAAGATCACATGGCTTCATATTTCGTAAGGTTCAACTACGATTGGAAATCACGCTATCTTATTACAGCTACAATGCGCTCGGACGGCTCGTCACGCTTCCCTTACCATAAATGGGGATATTTCCCTTCAGGTTCTTTCGGATGGCGTATTTCAGAAGAACCGTTTATGGCAAAAACTAAATCATGGCTTTCAAATCTGAAGCTAAGGGCAGGTTGGGGTGCCACGGGTAATAACCGCACTTCGCGCAATTATCCTTCCATACAGTTGTATTCAGGTGACGAGAACTATGCTTTAAACGGTTCCATAAACAATCCGGCTATTTATATATCTCAGATTGCCAATAAAGATATGAAGTGGGAAACAACATATCAGACAAACGTAGGTCTTGATTTCGGATTCTTCAAAAACCGTATAAATGGTGAGATTGACCTTTACTGGAAAGAAACGAAAGATTTGCTGTTGGATGCAGACGTACCGTATTCAATAGGTTTTACCAGTGTACAGCAGAATATTGGTAGCATACGCAACAGCGGTCTGGAACTTACATTGAATACAGTGAATCTTCCAGGAGGGAAAGATCGTTTGAAGTGGACTACCAGTTTTAACATATCGTTCAACAAAAACGAGATAACCGAATTGTCAGGCGACCAGGATTTCATAAAGACAAGTATGAAATATCCTACTATAAAAGAGTTATACATTGCACGTGTGGGACATCCTATGTCGGAAATGTTCGGATATGTATATGACGGTGTTTATCAGTATAGTGATTTCAACGAGGTAGCTCCGAATGTGTTCGTATTGAAAGAAGGAATTCCTAACAATACTCAAGATCGTGCAAATATCAAACCGGGAGATATGAAACTGAAAGATATTAACGGTGATGGCGAAGTTACACCTGAAGACCAGACAGTGATAGGTCACGGATTACCTGTACATGTTGGAGGTTTTACAAATAATTTTGAATACAAAGGCTTCGATTTGAGCATATTCTTCCAATGGTCATACGGTAACGATGTTATTAACTATAACCGTTTTAGCATGGAGAACTTGCGTTCGCGCGGTAGCAATCAGTTTGCTTCGGTCATGGATCACTGGACACCGCGTATAGACAATGGTGACGGAACTTATACCGACGGTAACTATACCAACAACTTGTGTGCGGTTAACCGCAGTTTGGGTGTCAATACCAGCCGTATAATCGAAGATGCTTCATTCCTTCGTTTAAAGAACGTACAGTTGGGATATAATTTCCCTGCCAAACTGATAAGACGTTGGGGATTGAGTGCTCTCCGTGTGTATGTGAGCGGGCAGAACCTCATAACATGGACTAAATATACGGGATATGACCCTGAAGTGTCAACACGTAACTCGGCATTGACACGAGGTTTTGACTACTCGGCTTATCCTAAAACCACTTCTTATACATTCGGATTGAAATTCACATTATAATATTAAGAACGATATGAAAAAGATAATATATATGGCATGTCTTGCCGCTTTGTCACTTTCTTCATGCGGATGGCTGGACACAGATGTGTATGGACAGTTGAATGAAGACAATCTTTATAAAGACGAGGAAACATGTATTGCCGGACTGTTGGGAGTCTATGACAAACTTGGTTCCGGCGGTGTTTATGGTTATAATATCTGGGGCTCTCTTGATGCAGGAACAGACATTATGGTGAGTAACCGTGAATACAACAAGGATATAATAAGTCTCTATAATTACAATTATAATAATACCAATTCTGATATTGAGCTTACGTGGAAAGACTTGTATGAGGGCATAAACCGCGCCAATGACTATATAATGCTTATATCAAAAGCTACTGACGAGGCATGTGGTGGTGCAAAGAATAAAGCTGCATACATAAGTGAGGCTAAGGCACTGCGTGCCCTATATTATATGAACCTTGTGGCTTTTTGGGGGGAAGTGCCTTTGAGACTGGAACCTACAAAGGATTTGTATTCCCAGCAGTTGGCAAAGTCATCTCAGGAAGATATTTACGCACAGATAATATCTGACCTTACGGATGCCGAGAAAGGATGCCGTCCGGCCGATGAATTAAATACCCCAGGACGTATTTCCAAGACTACAGTACAGGCATTATTGGCCAGAGCATATATGTGGGAAGCAGGTTATCCTGTATATGCAGATACTTGGGACGATGCGCTTATGTGGGCACGTGAAGTGAAAAAAAGCGGATTGCATCATCTGTATCAGGCAGAGAACGGTGTGAACGGTTACAGGGCGATGTTCATAAATATGTGTTCGAACAAGTATGACCTTACTTACAGGGAAAGCATGTTCGAAGTTGAGTTCTATGGAAACGGAACGGAGCAGTCTAATGAAACAGGCAAGCTGGGATTGTATCTGGGAGTTTCGCAGGGAAACAAGTTGGATCCGGATGTGCCATACGCATACGCGTGGTATAACGGTACACGTATATTGTTCCGTCTTTATGGAGAAGATGATACAGACCAGCGTAAGTGGTGGAATTTTGCAGACTATTCATATAAGACAGAAGGAACAAAATCTGTGGAATATCAATTGACGGAAGAGGAGAAAGAAAAGAAAATGGACGGTAATCCGGGTAAATGGCGTGCCAAGTATGACCCTGTACGTCCATGGGCTTTGAACAATTCTTCAATCAATTATCCGGTGATGCGTTATGCCGATGTGCTGCTTATGATAGCCGAATGTGCCAATGAGGTGGAAGGAAAACCTACACAGGAAGCCATAGATGCTGCGAACGAAGTACGCCTCCGTGCAGGGGCTACCGAAGTACAGCTTTCCGATTTTGCCGATGCCGAATCATTCCGTCAGTTTATACGCGAAGAACGTACTCGTGAGTTGTGTTTCGAAGTACCACGCCGTATGGAACTGCGTCGCCACGGCGAACAGTATTATTTCGACCAGATACATTTGCTTAAGGACCAAAGCACCATAACATGGAAAGACGATACAAACGTGCTTGTTGGTTATCCTCTTACAAGTTGCGCAGCGGTATCTGGCATGAACATTGCTTCAAGACATCTTTATTTCCCTATTCCGCAAGCGGAGCTTAACACCAATACTCTTTGTGTGCAGAACGAAAGATGGTAATTTCTTAATGTAATAAAAACGGTTTTTAGTCTCTGATTAAGTTTCAATAATTATTCTGCTTAAAACGACAAAGCGTTTTAAATAAAATGTTTTGACATTTTATTGCATACGATTTAAGAGACAGAAATAAAAAAATAAAAACAACTATGACAAATAAAATAATATATTCATTATTGGTTGCCGGAGGGCTTTTGTCTTCGTGTACTTTCGATGAGGTGGACGATGTGAATCTCAACGTAAAGATTGATATGGAAACACAGGAAATATATGCCGGTGACGAGGTTAGGTTTCATATAGACGGTAATCCAGATTATATAGTGTTTTATTCCGGTGAGCCGGGACATATATATGCCAACCGCGAAAGATGTAAGGCTGATGTTGAATCTATGGTGCTGTCTTACACTATAAAGCAGCAATATACTGAGACTTACTACCAGAACAGCGAGGTTATGGGTGTTTGGGTATCAGAAGATTTTAACGGTGATTATGCTCCGGAGTCAGTTAAGAAAGCAACATGGACCAAATTGTCTGGAACAGGCGAAGGTATGTTGAAAGTGCCTACTTGTCCTAATATACGTCAGGAAACGGTATCGGAAGAAGCGGATTTTTCGGTTTATAAGGACAAGAAGTTCTATCTGGCATTAAGCTATCAGACTCCTTTGGTGGAGGGAGCGGAGAAAGGACAGCCGCGTGTGGATGTCAAGCCCTTTAAACTTGACAAAATTATAGACGGTGGACTTTCTACAATGGAAATACCTTCGACAGACTTTGGCTTCAATTATGTGGCTCTTAATGGCAATGCAAGCGGAAATTTTAATGCAGACGAATCAATGTTGTTATTTCAGCCTGGAAATGCTTTTACCAAAGAGTTCGATATATGGGCGATAAGCCAGTTGATTGACCCATCGGCAGTTTCTCCTGACAAGGGTGAACCTATCAAGGCACTTGATATGGGTACAGACAGTTATGTTTATACATATAAGACTCCGGGTGAATACACTGCAACATTCGAAGCTCGTAATGCCAATATGTGGAATTCTGATGTAACAGT
This sequence comes from Candidatus Phocaeicola faecipullorum, assembly GCA_018884025.1. Classification (GTDB taxonomy): domain Bacteria; phylum Bacteroidota; class Bacteroidia; order Bacteroidales; family Bacteroidaceae; genus Phocaeicola; species Phocaeicola faecipullorum. Next base: position 5,120 of record JAHLFB010000216.1, on the reverse strand, counting down.
AAAAGAAGTAAAGGTAATAGTAAAAGAAAGGGTTCAGGATAATGAAGACTAATTTCTTAAAATTGTTTTTATGCTTTTCTCTGTGCGGATTGTTCATTACAATCCGGGCAGGGGAAGCTGATAAGAAGTGGGCTTTCGACAATTTACGTCACTATTCAGGCATTGGAGGTTTTGAAAAGCAGAGTAAGGAAAAACGTGGAGGAATGGAAACATTCAGGGAACGTTATTCAGTAACGGCCTATCGCAAACACAGTATGACGCCTAACCTTGACTTACAAGGTATATTGGGCTGTTGGAGCGAGGATGGTACTTTTTCCGACTTAGAGGAAACAAAAGAAAGTGTATTTGCAAGTAATAATCAGAGTAAGATAGGATTGTATCTTGTCGAGGCTTTCAATCGTATATGGTTAGTAGCCGAAGAATTTCGTGCCGACAGGATGGGTACTTCACTTGATAGAAAAATCTATAGGAAACTTAAACGTGCCATTGTATATTATGGTAATTTGGAAGTGAACCGTAGCAATAAGGTACACCGTTTCCATGAGTCATGTTTTGCAATGCCTACTGCGGCAGTGAACATTTATTTCTGTTTCCTTAAGCAGATGGATGAGGCAGAGAAAGGAAAGTCTAAAGACAAAGAACTTATTGATGCTTGTGATATGTTGAAGGTTATAGGTTTGCAGGCTTGGACACAACCGTTGAGGAATGATTCTACAGACAATAACGTTGTTCAGATTGCTCGTTTCCGCAAACATGTATGGTGGGTGGGAGGTAATGCCTTGGCATACCGTTCATTATTGCCCGTGGCCGCAATGCTTAAGTCTGTTCCTATGATTGATTTGTTAAGGGAAGTGGCACAGAGAGGTATAGATTTTACTTCGCAGCCTACATACGACAGTGCCTTCTGGACTGAAGGTGGAACAGCCGATGGTGCCGGATGGGGACACGGAAAACAATGCCTTGTATGGGGGTATCCTATGGATGGAAGCCTGAATGCCTTGGGTATGCTGTCATCGTTTAAGGGTACACCGTGGGAATGTAAGTTGACTGAACGTAACAAACATGCCCTATTCACTTATTTAAGGGGCAGTAACTGGTTTTATTATAAGGGATATGTATCGCCGTATTTTGACAGAATGACAAGCAATTATAATCCGGTAAAAACGGACATACGTACATTGTCATTGGTAAGGACATTGTTGAAAGACTGGACAGACTCATTCAGTGCTGATGAAAGGCAGGAACTGGCTGATTTTCAAAGAGAGGCTGAAAGAAAAAACGTCAACATGTCCGGTTATGGCAAAGGTGTTTATGAGGGGGCTCGCTGGTTTTTTAATAATGACAAGCTGATAAAGAAGAACGACCGTTATCATATCATTGTAAACATGGCGTCCGTACGTTGCGATGGTTTGGAGAGTGCTGCCGGATTTGCCGATGAATATAATTTTTATCCTACAGACGGTATGACATTATTCCAAAAGCGTGGAGATGAGTATAAGAAAGTGGTTGGAGCATTTGATGTTACAATGACTCCGGGCGTGACAGCTCGTGAAGGTATGGATAAATTGACTCCTGTTACCAACTGGAGAGGATATTGCAGCAAGCATAATTTTGCCGTAGGTACTACTGGTGGAGGGGATAATGCAGTGGCAGGATATATATTCGAGAAAATGGACGCGTCTACAAAAGATAATGTGAATGACAAAGGCCAGTCGGCATGGAAAAATGCGCTTCTTTACGGAGTGAAGGCATACAAGTCGTATTTCATGATGGGGGATTATATGCTTGCTCTCGGTGCGGGAATAACCAATCTTGACCCGGAAATGGAAGGTACAATACGTACAACCATAGACAATACTCTTCATGAAAGTCAACTCACGGCAATGCAAGGAGGAAAACAGATACCTGTGGGAAAAGGAGTGTGGTCGTTTTTTGTTGGCGAAAAACCTGTTTGGGTTATACAGCAGGGAAAGTTTGCTTATACTGTATTGCCGGAATATACGAAGAACGCGTATTTCGTTTATGAGCCTTTGGCCACAGAATGGAACAAACGCAGTATGGCAAATGCAAAGAAAAAGGATTTGCCAAAGCAGATAAATACAGTTCGCCTATGGATAGACCACTCGCAAAAGCCTGTTAACGATACTTACGGATATGTGGTGTATGCAGGTGAGGAACTTCCAAAAGAAGATCTTCCTTTCACAGTGCTGCGAAACGACACCCTGGTACAGGCTGCCAAGGCCAAGGACGGAAGTGTGATAGAAGCCGTATTCTATGACAAAGCGTCAAAACTTGAAACAGATGGAGTGGCTTTGTCTGTTTCTTATCCGTGTGCTGTACTTATAGAGAAGGAAGACGGTAATGAACGTTTGTCTGTTACTGATGCAACGATGAATACCGCACTTAAAGAAATAACAGTGAATTACAATGGCAAAGACGTGATAGTGCCTATGCCGCAGGGTGAATTTTGCGGAAAGTCCGTTACTGTAAGTATTAACTAACTTAAAAACAAAATACGTTATGAATAAAACATTATTATTGGCTATGTCGATGAGTTGCGCGTTTGCTTTTTGCGGATGCGATGATGAAGAAAACTCTGCTCCGACCGTTACAGACACTCCTATAGTGTTGAGCGGAAAGGCCTACACTTTTGACCCTGAATTGGAAGGTGAGATATGGAAGAGAGGTAAATCGGTAGGAGTATATATGAAAAAGGAAAACTCCGTGGAAACGGTATCTCCTTATACAAACGTTAAGTATAATACAACAGCAGAACCTTTGGGATATTTCTCACCGGAGACTCCCGCCACTTTGATAAATATGCCGAAAGAGGGGAATGTGGATGTAGTGGCATATTATCCTTATAGCGAGAATTTAAATTCGGATTCATATCCTATGACAGTGGCAAATCAGAAGGTTTCTGCTAACTTCGCTTTTCTTTATGCTAATGTAAAAGGTATGAATGTACAGAACAACAAGACGGAACTTCAGTTCCGTCCAGTATTGTCGCAACTGGTGTTCAACCTTATCGCGGGAGATGGTGTGACGGACGAATATCTGAATGAGTCTTCAATTAAAGTAAAAGGTATGCCTACTGTAGCGAATTTCAATATCCTTTCTGGAGCATTTGAACAGGCTTCGGAGGTAAAAGATATTGATATGGTATCTTTCTTGCCGGAAGAAGAAAAGGGTAACGGAGCTTCCGGACAGGTATTTCCGGCTGAAACTACGGAAGGATTCTCTGCCGAAATTAAAATTGCAAGAATGAACCGTACAGAGAAATGGAACTTTGTGGACGCAGAGGAAACAAGCACTCTCGAACCTGGAATGAGGTATATATGTAATGTTACTGTATCGCTTGATAAGATAGAAGTATCTGTTGATAAAGAGGCTATTGATGGATGGAACAAAGGCGAAGGACAAGAAGTGACAGGTGAGGAAAATCTGGTTTTGACAGATATAGAGGAATTGCCTTTGAATGGAATAACAGATTGCGGTGCTGATGATCCTTTGAAACAGAGGGGTGATACATGGTGTTATAAAACTCATAGTGATATGCCTTTTGCAGTACAAGTTGTTTCGGATGATGAATTGAACAAAAATGTGATATATGGACGGTTTGATTCATCTTCAAAAATCAGTTGGTATAAAAGTTATGTGTTATACAGAAGCGGTAATGCTGAGGCCGGCGTATATTCAATATCGTTTAAGGCGAAAGGAACAGCTGGTAATTCGATACAATGTTACGTAGCTACTGGCGATAAGAAAACTTTTGCAAATGGTACAAGTGTTTTTGTTGCTAATGCCAAAGGAACAGAAGCAAAACCATATAATGGTTATGTCAATTTTAGATTGACAGATAAATGGATGGATTATACCCTTGAATTTAATTTTGCAAAAATGGTACAAAATCCTTATGGTTATGCCGAGACAGATCTTAGAAACGCAACAGCTGAAGCTTTGAAAGATTTCTATATCTCATTTTTCAATCCTACTAAAAATATAGCAGTGGATTTTTACCTTTCCGATGTAGTTTTTAAAAAGATAGATTAAATATAGACGTATGAAAAGACATAATTTATATACGATAGCATCTTTGTTTATAGGTATGTTGGCGTCATGCCAAAGCAAGACAGAGGATGTAATGACGAGAGTGAACGAAGGGCCGGTTCTTAACATAGGTATATCTCCTGTATCACGTACATCAACCGATGTCGATTATAAGACAGTGTTTTCAGATAAAGACCTGATAGGAATGTACGGTACATATCGTGAAAGTGGTGAACTGTTGCATGACAATTTGTGCTATAATTATGATGGAACTTCAGGAAGATGGTCTGCCGATCGTCCGATAACGTTCCCTCTTGATGGACAAGAATTGAATTTTTATTCTTATTATCCATATACGGAAGCTGCGAATGGCAAATTGAAATTCGACTTTACAGTAGAACAAGATCAGAGCATTGTAGAAGCGTATGATAAGAGCGACCTTCTGTTGGCAAGCAATACTACTGTCACTAACGATGCGGAATGTGTTACATTACAGTTTAAACATAAATTGTCAATGGTAGAATTTGAAATCAAATTGCCTGAGGGTGAAGAAGTGAAGACAGTAGAAGTAAAAGCAAAACGTACAGCAGAAGTTGATTTGATATCACAAACCGTGATATTGAAAGAAACCGGCGAAGAAGCGGAATTTATTTTATGTAGTGCTGTAGGAGATGGTAAATACAGAGCTTGTGTGCCTGCTCAAAGTTTAAGTGGAAAGATAATACGTATTATTACAAAGAGCAACAGGGTTTATTGGTATAAATCAGGAATGCCATTGCAATTGATTGCAGAAACAGTTACTCCGGTAGCGGTTGACTGTACAAAATAACAGTTTATTTTCAAGGGATAGTATTTGAGATTTTCACTTCTTTCATTGAGGGGTGAAAATCCGAATACTATTATTTTGTTGTAATTAATAGGTATGTAATTATCATTTGTTTTTTGATAATTAGGTTTTGTTGTTTGTACGCTCTTTAAATACTGTTTAAATGGACTTTTAACTTTGTATGTTTAGTCACTACTGTCCCGTAAAAGTGGATAAATAGTTCTTTGAAATTATTGAAATATAG
>JAHLFB010000023.1 GCA_018884025.1 Candidatus Phocaeicola faecipullorum | reverse complement strand
ATAGAATGAATCTTCAGACAATCCATACACATAATATGACTTGTCTTTTTTACTTGTCAGACGCATATATACTCCATCCTTTTGCAGATTGGACCTGAATTCCTGAAAAGTATTGCTCACGGCATAGGCTTTATCGAGTCTGCATAAAAGGTCCTCTTTATATAATGACTTCATAAATCCACCTTTTTTGAGAATGGAAAGAATAGCATCATACTCATGATTGCCTAGAACAGACATCCATTCTTCATTGCTCAGTCTTGATTTGAATAATCTATCGCCAAGCAGCTCTGATGCACCAGATGAGGATAAAATAGTCATCACCCTATCTTTAACAGCATAATTTCTGGCTGCCTTCTTCAAAGCATTATCAAAATAGTAGCGTTGTCCGGAAATTGAAGACAACCGTTCTTTTGTCTTTCCATTTTCCGTAAGACTGATAAGGTTATATTTCTTTTCAAGATCTCTCGCCAGTTTTTCCGACCGTTTATAATCCAAAGAATTCGATACGGATTTCCCTTCGGAATCTATGCGGCTGTGCAATATATGAACATGGGAATGCTCCTTGTCGATATTTAAAATGACCGAATAGCAACAGTTCCCATACCCCATTTTTTCCATATATTCTGTCGACAGATTAACCCAATCATCATCAGATAGTCTTTCACCGGGAGAAAGATTCAAAGTAATTTCAGAATAAGGCAGTTTCACCCTGTCATTAAGCGAAGAGAAAAGAAACATATACTCTGAAAATGAAGTTAAGGCATCACCCGTAGAATTGAATAATTCTTTGGCTTCACCTGAAGATATTTTCTCCAGTTGGTATTCGATTTTTCGGCACAATGTTGACATGGATGAAAAAGCCGGTTCAATTTTAGCAATCATTTCATACGAGTTTTTTTGTTATTTCTGATATCATATTTAACGAATCATGTATCTCCTGAAGGTGGATTTTTATGTTATCTTCATGAGGTATCAGGTTAATTTGTTTTGCTATCTGGTTAAGATTGTTACCTATTCTCTTCAATTCTATAACGGTTTGAATATCGGTTTTCGTAACGACAGAACCTTTCAATGACATATTGCGCACATAAGAAGATATATTCATATCATGTCTTTTTGCCAAAAAAACAAGCATCTCTTTCTCCTTTTCTGTCAACCTCAATATAATAGATTGGGTACGTTTTTCGTTCATAATACAAGTCCTAAATTTGTGAGTAAAACGAGCAGAATACATCAACTCGGTTGATGCAAGGAGTTTTTGTATATACAAAAACATACCTTGCGTGTACTAAGGTAATAAATATGATTATGGTAAGCAATAATACTGAAGAATTTTCGTGATTTAATTAATCTGGATTAAAAAAACAAAGGTATAAAGAGTCCAAATATAGCGGAAGTTACTTTGTAACATTATAACATTTGCAACAAAGTAACTTTGTACATATTATACATAGCAAACAATGTTACACTGTAACATTTGTACTAATGTACTAATATGTAAATATTACATTAACACATTAGTACTTACTTACTTTATTACTTACTTTATTTCTTTCTTTCTTTCTTTATTAATATATTAAATATTTTATTTCTTATTTTCTTTATATCATATTAATGTATGTATTTAATTTATTATGTACGATATGTATTACTTATATACGTTAGGAATAAATATCTTTCTTTTTCACGTAATAAATTATGTTATTTCTTGCATTATTAATTTCTAAATTTTATATTTGCACAATAACTAAATTTGATAGATTATGGGGAAGAAATTACCTGGTATAACGTTAGCATTCGAAAACCCCAAAGGTGGGGTTGGAAAATCAACACTGACTGCATTATTCGCAGGCTATGTACACTCATTGGGTGAGGACGGCATAAAAATTGGAGTTGTGGATATTGACGACATGCAGAATACAATGGGAAGGCTTCGCCAATCCGAAAGTGATGAAAGCAACAACTTGAAGGAAGAATACGAAGTAATGAATATTTCTTCCTCAGAGTTCATCAACCAGCTGGATTTCCTGAAAGAAAGTTTTGATGTCATATTAGTTGACTTTCCGGGTAACCTTAAACAAAATGGTGTGGTAGAAACCTTGCATTTCATTGACATCGTTATTATGCCTTTTGAACCGAACAACACGGATTTAAGTGCTACTTTATACTTCTATGATAGTGTATATAAAAACATCATAAAGGCACGAAAGGAAAATGGCATGAAGACAACCGTAAGAGGTGTGATGAATAGGGTAATGCCAAATGTTCTGGAGTTTAAGGAAATAATTAAAAATAAGGAAAATCTACCTTTCCAGCTCATGGAAAGCTATATCAAAGATTCGAGGGTGGATTATCAGAGGAACCTGTCAACATTAAGCAGCAATTACCATCATCCGTGTGACCAGTTCTGTGAGGAAGTGATAGAATTAATCAGCAAACATATTGAGGAGGAATAACATGGGAAATAAGACGACATCAACCGGCATGAGCAAACTCTTGGCCAATGCATCCAAGATGGAAAAGGAAATAAAGGAAACGGAAAATGTGGCTCCTACAATAACAACGAATCCGGAACTAGCACAAAAAGAAGAAGGGCAGCAAGAAATAAAAGAAGCTGTTAAACCTGAAAACGTACTTTCGGAAAAAAAGGATAAAGCCATCCAAGAAAATGTCGAAAAGGACAAAGAAGCCAACCGAAAAGAGGAGTATAACTTATTATTCCAGGAAAGGAAAATAAAGGAGGTGGAAATGATCCGCATCTCAAAAGAAACACATGGCAAACTTAAGAGACTTGCAAATGTTTCAGGTGTAAGTATGCATGTGTTAGCCACCAATATTCTTGAAGCCGCATTTGAAAAATACAATAAAGAAATTCAAGCGGCAGTAAAGAAATATATGAATTTATAGGATTTTGAATCTGACACATAATCAAAACCGAGTAATGGGCAAAGCCGGTACATCAACATTACGGCTTTGCCCGATAATTTCCTTGGCAAAATTGCAGATTCCACTGAGGTTTAGCGCAATAGAGAGGCGATAACCCTTGTAAAGTCGGATATGTCACCTTCGACACTCGCTTTCTCCAATGCCTGCATATATTCGTTTCTTCTATCAACTGGAATGACTGTCCAGTTATAACCGCCGGAAGCAAGCATCGTATTTAGTATAAAACGCCCCATGCGTCCGTTGCCATCCATATACGGGTGAACGAATACAAAGAAGAAATGCCCCAATACAGCCCTGACAGCCGGACTGGGTTCATTCTTCAATAAGTCGAAAAGGACATCCATCGCATCATTGACAGCGGTAGGAGGGAGGGGTATATGCAACGAGCCGCGTATATACACCTGTCCTGTACGATACCCGACTAAATCTGATGGCTTTAATATATTCGCAACAATGAAAGGAGACCACATCTCAAAATACCAGTTCCCGTGAGATTCCTCAATGGCTTCACCCGGATTCTTACCTTTCAGGATTTCCAATATGGTACGTTTTACCTCTTGAAATGCCTGATAATAGCCTCGCGCAACCAACGCATTCTTTTGCTCTTTATCTTCACTTTCCGGTTTCCAGTCTCCGGCACCTACCTTTGCAATCAGTTCGGGAGACACTTTGTAGCCTTCTATGGAAAGCGAATGATAAGCATCCTCAGTATACCTCCCATCGACACTTTTCAGATACCCTTCTATATCAGCATTCATTCCTGGAGCCTTTGGGAACAATGACAATACTGTTTTTCTCATATTCTCCCACATAAGTCTCAGCCGGGTGGCATAGGGGGAAATCTGATAAGTTATAGGAATGGCAGGAGTGTGGCTGAAAGGGTCTTCTTCAACCACATTATACCCAAGTCTTTTCATAAACTGCATTATGGCATCAGCGATTTTGTCATTCCCTATATTACGGAAAGCACCGACTATTCTACCTGCTCTTAATGAAGCTCCTTTCTCCGAAAGGATTCTGATAAGGTCAGAAGCATCTTTTACCATTGACAGACAGGTGCGTGCGGCTACCTCTTCCGTCTGAAAATAGGAAGGGGAGGCATAAACCAGCCCTTCAGCCAATGAATACATATTCACACCATATAAAGGATGCTTGGTAATCTCTGCCGGAACATCCGCTTTCAAGTCAAACAGAGAAGTACCATACATCAGTTTTATCATGTTATTGTTGCCATGCGGGGAACGTATAATCGATTGTACGGGAATCGTGCTCTTCCCGGAATGGATGTCAAGTGACTGTTCAGGAGTCAGGCACCACTCATTTCCGAACCGTTCTGTAGCATATTTAGCCACAAAATACCAGTACGAGGTGTACCATACTGTTGTGTCCCCTTCTGCACCCGGTCTAGAAGAAATATACCAGCCTTTCATCACTTCCTGTAAATATCCGCTTTTAAGCAGCCTGTTCAGGTGGGTACGGCTGATTTCATTTGTTCCTTTCAACACAACACATGTTTTATCGTCCTGTAAAGCTTGCAGCACCTTTAAGGACTCAACCATTTTTTCCGCTATCGTTGCCATATAATAGAATTACAAGTTTTTTATTGTTTGCAGTTACACGTTTTATTTGATTTGCAAACACACGTTTTTATTTGCAAATATAAAAATTAAAATCCATAACTAATTATTAATTAAAGAAATAATTTTTATATCGAATAAACTATCAGGTTTTCTAGATAAATGCATGTAAGCCATCGTTAACTTATATACTAACATAACAACCGGACAATTCTTCACAACTGGCACTGCCAGCGAAGGCAAGTGGGACACTTTTACACATCTGCAGGAATAGCTTATTTTTCCTGTAAAACCCCAACTGTTAATAAAGCAAAAAACACAAAGGTTCTCTCAGATAATATTTTTCCGAAAGTATGTATCCATCAGTCGAAGCATTTGTTTTTATTAGGTTTTTAGGATATTAGGAAAATGTGGGATGGTTTTACACATCTGGTAAAATCAGGAAAGCCCCGCAAGCTGCTTTCAGAGGGAGCTTTTAGGGATTTTGAAAAAAGAGAGAAAGGACACTTTTACACATCTGAGGGATAATCTGGGACGCTTTTACACATCTGCGAAGATCAAACGGGACGCTTTTACACATCTACGAAGATCAAACGGGACACTTTTACACATCTAATTGAAGTAAACGGGATGGTTTTACACATCTAATCGGAGTAAACGGGATGCTTCTGCACATCTGCAAAGGTAAAAAAAAGAGGTGTCGGGACGGTTTTGCACAACTAATGAAGGAAAGAAATTAATCCAAACAGGAAAAATACAATGTTTATTTTTGCACCAGCCATTTGGGATGCGATTTATATTGGCTTACAGAAAAAGCAAGTGGGACACCTTTACACATCTGGAGATAGAATATAGTTATCTATTAGCTATTTAGTGTATTATTTATACACTAAATGAATAGAAAATCGCTATATTTGCGAACAAATGGCGAAAATGATGGCTGAATCTGAACAATATAAAGAATTAAGCAGGGTACCACGCACACTTAGCGAGCCCTACAATGGTGATAATCTTGATCTGCTGATTGAATCAGGAGGAACAATCATGCATGATATTATAATTTTTGCCGCCAATACACAAATGAAGGACTTGTTTGGTGAAACTTGGTTTTCAATGGAAGACTTCTGCACTGTAATGGGGTATGAGAGGACAAAGCTCCAGCGTAAATTGACCGAAGAACAAAAAGCGAAAACATTTGGCGCAATTAAACCAGTCTATAAGACCGAATATGCGGGTGAACAGATAGAGCACCCCATAGAGACTTTTTTTGAATCCGCCTTATTCAGTTTAGGGAAGAATACACTCAGTGTAGCCTATAATGTCAATGGAGCCACAAGATACAAATTTATCCCTATCTTGGAAAGCTTCGACATTAAGGACAATTTTGGGACAAAGAAAAAGACCAAACGAATGTATAAGGTCAACCTGAGCAAAGAGCTGAAGAATCTGATGTTTACCGGATATAACCTGATAGACCTGAAGGATTATAGGAATCTGCCAAACAAAAGGTCTTACAGGAAATTCTATCTGAATTTATCAAAAATGATTTTTCTTATCAAGCACAAGATTCAAGCCGGTCAGGAGCCCGAGTTCACTATGACCGTAGATGAATTAGCCAGGCATTTTGACATTAACATCGCTAATAACCATGACCGCAAGAAAAAGGTGGTTACAACACTAAACGCAATTAACAAGAATCTGACACAAACGAGGTTCGAATACGAATTTGTTAAAAGGGAAAATGAGAAATGGGCATATAGTATCAAATTCAGATTTTCCGAAGAAACGCTCAAATACTTCGATGAAAAAGCAAAGGCTATAATAACCTCCCAATATTATGAAGGGCTAAAAGATGCCTTCTTAAAGAAAAAGGGTGTGCAAGTATATGAGACCTATAAATATAAAGATTGCTTCGTATTCGGCAGCGGTAACTTTAATGAGGAATTTACAGAATGGGCATACAGCGATGCCGACAAAGAACTGAAGACTGAGATATACAGAAACATTTATATTAATGTTATGAAAATGCCGCCTAAAGAAAATTATACTATAAATATGGCAGATATTAGGCCTAGATAAAGTATTAATGAATAACTTTTCATAAATTTGCAACGGATTTCCATGAAAAATGGGAGTCCGTTTTTTTACATACATACAGCTGCCAAACGGAAGAGTGGTGTCAGAAGTTAAACTATAAAGCAGCTGCGAACCCGTACCGGATAATGCGGCGCGGGGAAGCAGTGCTTTATAAGGGCCACACCACTCCCTCGTTTGGCAAGGCGGAACCGTGCCATTACATAAATTTATGGCACCGACACAAATAACTAGACTTATTGATGAGACCATCAAGAAGATGGGGCTTCAAGAACACATCTGTTTCACACAGGAGGAAAAAGAGTATTTTGAAAAGAATTTCGAATCTTTTCATTTGAAGAAAGGACATTATCTGATTACTAAAGATGAACTGGTGGAACATTTCTATTACCTGGAAAAAGGAATCCTGAACATCTGCTTTCCGGATTCCAAAGGTGGGTTTATAAATGCAAGGTTTATGGATGACAGGGCATTCATAAATCCTTTTTTCCTGCACAATCCAGAACACAAAGCCTGTTACAGCATAAAAGCGAATACAGACTGTAAGGTATGGCGAATGAAAAAGCACAGAGCTTTTGAAATGTTCGCTGAATCCTTCAATTTCTGTAAGCTCACTATTTTCCACCTTGAAAAGTCTCTCATGCACAAAATAGAAAGAGAGGAAGGAATACATTGTATGACCGCACACCAAAGGTATGAAAAGGTACTAAATAAAGAAAAATGGCTTTTTAAGCATGTGCCGTTAAAAGAGATAGCGAGATACATCGGAATAACCCCTCAGGCTCTCAGCAAAGCTAGAAAAAAGATCTTCAGATAACCCCATGGAAAGGGCAGGATACTTTTACACAACCGGTATCCTGCCTTTTTTTATTGTCTAGCCATTATATGTTTTACATCATAGGAAAAAATGAAACTAGATTAATAAAACGACATACCGCTGAAATTAAAAAATCATTTTATTTGCAGTTACGCATATTATCTATATGTTTGGACAAAATCAAACAATTTTTGTAACAGATTGGACGAAATTCGATACAATTACTAAATTAGAATATGATAAAACATAAAAATAAGAAACTAGATAATATTAACTTTAAAAACAGAAAGCACTATGTACAGCAACATGAAAATCGTAATACTGATTCTCCTCCTATTCGCGGGAGACAGTATGGTCAAAGCACAGAGACACTATAAGAGGATTTCAGCTTTAGAAGGAAGTTATGGCACCAACATATTCGGGAAAGCCGATAAGGCAGCAAATATATCATTCTCTAAATACATTGACAGGACATCCTACTGGAAAGCAGGATTGAATTATTTTGAAAATAGTTTCGAGTATTCGGTCAATACAGACGCGAGCCAATCCCTAGGGAAAATGACTGCCATGCAGAGCCGGGAGCGGGAAGAGACAGCACGGAACTGGTTTATAAATGGCAGTTATAACCGCACAATAGTCAGCAATCTTAAATCAATTTACTGGAATATAGGTATTGGTTGTTTTCTGGGAACAGAATACACCAAACATCCATCAGAAGAATATCAGTTTATCGTAGGTCCGGAAATCGGGACTGAAGTGGAATTTTTCATATTGCCAAAACTCGCAATCATCGTCGGAATAAAAGAGATGTGGAGCCCGTTGTCTATAAAGGAATGGAACACGGTATGGAATGCGGGATTGAAGATTCTTCTTTATAAATAAGAGCCATGTTACTTTTTGTCTTATTGCAAGCCAGTACAGATGTATCCGGCCTGATATCGTTGTACCGTGAAGTAGGTGCAATGCTGGTTGGCATTGGCTTTGTTTGTGCAGGTTTATCTGTACTTAAAAAGCTGATAACCAATCATGAAAAAACAAAGGAGGCTATTATCACCTATATAGTAGCATTGGTTGTCTGGTTATTAATATGGTCTTTGGTATGAGCATAGCAGATGTTATTATACTCATTGTCTTCTCACTTGGTATCTATCATTTTGCGACTAAAAGGAAAGGCATGAAAGAAAGCCGAAACGAGAATAAAGATCAAATACCAGGAGCAGCAAGTGACAAAAGAGAGAAAATACAGGAGAATTCACCGGTTATCAGGGTAATCTTCCAGGTTGAGAATACTGAGGAAGATGACCTGGCAAAGGAGATAGCGGACATGTTCCTTGACGGCAGGACCTACTACTACAGTGGGAAAAAACCGGAGGAGACAAAAGGGAAAACGGATGATACAGAAATGGATAAGTTCATAAAATTTGAAAATGTGCAATGGAATATGATCAAAACAATACATGTATAAACTTTAAAATTGAAGAATTATGGAAGTACTGAAGCAATTAAAAAAGAGATTTGAGAAGGTAAACAACAGTGTAAGCAAGTGGGCATTAGGGCTTATGTTTCTGTTCATGGTTGCTGCCCCGATTGAGATTGAAGCACAAAGCGGCCTTAAGATAAGCAGTCTTTCGGAAGTGACAGACACCGCCAAGGAAGGAGCGGACACGATTCTGGATGTGGCAAAATACATACTTGCTGCCGTTTTGGGTATTGCGCTGGTATTCGTTATTTACTCCCTTGCAACCAATAACCCGCACGCCAAGGAATACCTTTTAGGATGGATCATTGCTGTTGTAGTGATTATGGTTGCCTTCCTGATTATCTGAGTCATGAGAACCATGAGAAAAATCAACAAGCCGATTAAATTCTTCGGTTTGTCATCCGGACAGTTCGGAATATTCATGCTAATAGTGGCCATCACGATCATCGTATGCATATTCAAGCAACTGCACCCACTGGTCATTACGCTCTTACTCAGCGGAATAGTATTCCTTTCCGGACTACTGTTCAATACCTTAAAAAAGGAGCACAAGGCCGGGAACCCGGATTTTCTCACAGGGTTGAGTGTACGGAGTGCAACACCCCGAAAAATAGTAGATAAAAACAAGATTTTCAAATTCATTCTAAACTGAAAAGCCAATGGTCACACTTATCATCCTGACAAGCGTTGTCATTTGCATGTTAGCTCTTCTCATAGCAATCCTGTATATGCGGAATGAGGAAGTGCAAGTAACAGACAAGGCCACTGATCTGGCAGACATATTGCCAATACAGACCATCACCCAGAATGCGATCATCAATGGGAACGGTGACATCACAGTAGGGTACAGGATGCTTCTTCCTGAAGTGTTCACACTTTCGGAAAAAGAAGCAGACTATATCCATGAGAGACTTGAAGCTCTTTTAAAGATGCTTCCGGCAGGGACTGTCATACATCAGCAGATATTCTATTACACAGGAGAGTACAACAATCAGGAATACTCAAACAATGCCCTGATAGCCGAGAACAACCGGCATTTCGACGGTAAGGAAATACTGAACAGTTATACAAACCTGTATTTGACATTTACAAACGGGAAAAAGAACGGCAAGATAAGAAAGAGTGCGACCAACACATCACTGCTACGAAGATTACATTACCCGTTTAAGCAGCCATACAGGGATTATGAAAGACGAATGACCGATATGGAAGCCTCACTCCTTAATTTCGAGAATGGTCTGGCATCTATCCAGCAATTCGAAATCAGGAAGATGAACAGCAAGGAATTGAACAACGCTGTTTACGATTACATCAATCTGTCTTATGACACACCGGTAGAAGATGCTACGGAAAAGGTTGTAAATCCGATGGCCATCACCCGGAACGGCGAAATGAAAATCGGTCAGCAATACGTATCTATGCTTTCACTGACCATTGAAGGCGAGCACCTGCATGAACTTTCCGTTCCGCACACCGGTAAGGCGCGTTCATACGGGGGGAACATTGAGATACCTGACAGTATCAAGAGCAAATGTTCCATGATTTATCCCGTAGGCCTTGGATTGCCGTTTAACCATATCGTAAACGTGGTAATCGAAATCACTGATCCTGATGCGACAGTAACCGCAATAGGGGCAGAGAAAGACGCCTTGAACTACATCACGAACTTCTATCCCCCTGCAGCAGAGAAGCAGAAGGAGCAAGGGTTGTTCTGTGAAGAGATTACGAAATTTGATTATCAGACCGCATACACATCGTTCAATGTCGTTATCAATGATACGGACAAGACATCCTTGATGCGTAAGATAGCCCTTGTACAGCAAGGTTTCTCGTTTATGAACCAAAGCGGTTGTTATACAGAGAATGCGGAACTGTGCAATCTGTTCTTTACAAACATACCGGGTAACGCCAGAGCCAATTACAGAGGTTTCATCAATACGACCAAGCAGGCTATCTGTTATTTGCAGAAAGAAGGCATGTATATGTCAGACATGAAAGGACACATATACAATGACCGTTTCGGCACACCTGTAAAGATAAACCTATGGGACTATCCGACCTTGAACAACAAGAACAGGATCGTTATCGGACCGTCCGGTTCCGGAAAATCCTTCTGGCTGAACAACTACATTCTGCAAAGCTATGAACTGGGGAGGGACATCATGATCATAGACATTGGTGGGTCATACCGTTCAATGATAGCCTTGAACGGAGGTAAATATTTCGATTCTACGGAGCAGAAGAAGTTTGCGTTCAATCCGTTCCTATGTGACCGTGACAAGAACGGGAAATATCTGTATATCGACACATCGGATGCAGAATCAGCGGATGACCAGATAAAGACTATTGTAGCCATAATAAGCTACATCTGGAAGGCAAGGGAACAGATGATGCCGGCTGAGACGGCCATTCTCAGGAAATCCATAATTGGGTTCTATGATCACGTGAACAACTCATCAGTAGGCCAGAGCAACGAGAGGATATTCCCGGACATGAAAGCATACAGGAAATACCTTCAGGAAGTTTTCAGGAACAGGATGAGCGATTTTGAGAAACAAAAGTTCGAAATAGAGGAGCTTATTCTTCTGCTGGAGCCATATACAGACGGTGAACTCAGTTTCCTTCTCAACGCAAAAGAGAACGTGGACATCGTTCATGACAAGCTCATAGCATTTGATATGGAAGATGCATCGAAAAAGGAATATTTCCCTCTTGTGGCCATCATCACCCTTCAGATGATTGTCGACAAGATAAAGAAACGGCAGGGAATGATGAAGGAGCTGATTATCGATGAAGCCCTTGATTTCCTTCAGGATGAAAAGTTCGGAGATTTCATCGCCTATCTGTACCGTACATTCAGAAAGAAAGAGGGAAGCATCACACTGGCAGCACAGAATATACTTTTCCTGAAGAATATGCCATCAGGAATAAAAGACTCAATCATCATCAACTGTGCAACCAAGATAATCCTGGACCACTCGGAACATCGCCAGAACCTACCGGAAATCCAGTCCGTCTTATCTATCAATGACGAAGAAATCTATATGATAGAGTCATTGCAAAGA
>JAHLFB010000215.1 GCA_018884025.1 Candidatus Phocaeicola faecipullorum | reverse complement strand
TCGATTAAGCAGCGAGAGCATAGTTTTCGTTGCCAGATAATTGTTCAGTAACTGAGATTATAGTGCAAATCACTGACGCACTGCATGCTTACATACCACATCTCTCGCTGTCAAAACCAAACAAGCCCAAGTTGTGATAATATTTTCAAGTGCAAAAATACATCTTTTTTGTGAACTAACAAAAATCTGTATGATTTTAGTATATTGGGATATAAAAATTGTATAGATATTTCTAGGTCTTTTTGTTTTTTTAAGTGCGAAATGTTTATGAGAATGAATTAGTATTGTTGTAATTGACTAATATTGGGGGGAGTAGTGAAGAATCGAAATCAATAAAACAAAGGAACAATCCCGGTTTGGAATTGTCCCCTTGTTTTATTGGAGTATTCATACGTATGTTTCAAGGAATTTTACTTCTCCTTCAGGTATTACTTCCAGACTTTTGGTAGTAGCAGGGAAAAGTACAGATTCGCCCGCCTGCATCTCTATGATATTTCCTTCATTGTCTTTTATAGAACATGCCCCTTCCATGCATATGTATATCACGAAAGAATCGAGCTCTGAATAGTCCATGGTCATTTGCTCGGTGAGATTATATACAGAAGTAGTGAAATATGGACATGAAACCAAATCTACCGGACGGTTCTTGCAAGGAGTGTATTGTGTGCGATAGTCCTGCTCTACACTGTAGTCTATAGCTTCTTTTGAAAGTTCTGTGTGAAGTTCGCGAGTGTTACCGTTTTTGTCTTTACGGTTGAAATCGTAAATGCGGTATGTGATGTTTGAAGTTTGCTGTATCTCAGCAATAAAACATCCTGCACCTATGCTGTGGATTCGTCCTGCCGGAAGGAAGAATACGTCGCCCGGCTGTACGGCATAGTCTGCCAGAGCATCGCAGATAGTATTGTCGGCAATCATCTGTTCGTATTGTTCCGGTGTGATACTTCGGCTGAGTCCTGAACGCAGGTGGGCTTTTCCTCCGGCATTGTCTATCACGTACCACATCTCGGTTTTACCCATTGAGTTGTGGCGTTTCATCGCCAATTCGTCATCAGGATGAACCTGGATAGATAGGTCGTCCTGTGCATCGATGAATTTTATCAGAAGTGGAAACTTGCCGCCAAATCGTGTGTAGTTTTCTTCGCCTACCAAGGCTCCTTTATATTCCTGAGCCATCTGAGTGAGGTTCTTTCCTGCGTCTGCCCCGTTGGCTACTACGGATTCGTCGCCCGGAACGTCTGATATTTCCCAGCTTTCGCCTACATTCTGCTGTGTGCAGTCAAGGTGTTTGAACGGAATGATTTTGTCGCCACCCCATATCGTGGATTTCAGGATGGGACGGAATTTCAGTGGATACATAATCGGTAAATGTTTTTAGGGGTTATTATAAATTAGTGCAAATGTATCATTTTTATGATATATATCAAAAAAAACAGGGGGACATATCGTTTTCTTGATATGTCCCCCTTGGGGGATAGATGATGTATTCGTGTGTTTTCAGGAAATCAATTTTTGATTAGATTTCGTATCCTGTCCATCCGAAGACGGATGAAGAGCATCCGGTGTTGCCGGCTTCGATTCTGACTGATGCATATCCTTCGCCGTTGATGTCTTCTCCACCATTAATTCTTGCTCCTGTATTGCTGTTTGTAAGGCTGATAGAAGTTGCTGTATCGGCATTACCTTTATCGTCTTTCAGGTCGATGATATCCTTGCATGCTCCCTGGCCTTTTACCAATGCGTTAGTGACGGTAGCCTTAGCACCACGGCGTACTTTTACGACATCGTGCATGTAGTATCCATCGTTTGAGTTGTTGGCAAGCTGAAGGTCGATAGTCATATTTGTTACTTTGAAGTCAGACTGTGGAGTGTGTTCCGGATTTTTACCGTCCAGGTTACCGTCGGCTTCGATACCGCGAGGGTCTTCTTCTGTACTTGTGTATCCGTCTTCCCAGATACCGTAGCAGTCTTTCAGTTCACCGTTGTAACCCTGAGTGAAGTCGAACATATCGTCGTCAGGATTTACAGCAAGTAGGTTAGTTACGTTTACAGAGCCGCCGAAGAACTCAATGGCGTCGTCCGCGCTTTCGAGTACATAGATGTGGTCTATCTGTGTGCCGTTGCCCACGCCGTTGAGTGTCAGTCCGTTGTGCTCGATGTCATCACTTCCTGAGCTTGCACCTGCATATTCTATCTTGACGTATGTCAGGCGGCCGGAATTGTCGGCAGCGTCTGTTCCTCCATACAGATAGTCATTGTTGATTTCCGTGGCATATGTACCGCCGCCTGAAAGAGGAGCGCGGCCGTTGATGATGATACCACCCCAGTCGCCTGCCGCGGGCGAGCTTTCTGCTGATGTGAATACTACCGGTTTTGATTCTGTTCCTGTCGCTTCGATTTTACCACCTTGAAGAACCAGAATATATTTATCGAAACCTTTTTCACATTTTACTGTAGTTCCGGCATTGAATTTAAGAACACCTCCGTTTTCTACAAGTACTGTCTGTTCAAGAACTTTTCCCTCTTCCCATGTGTATTCTCCTTTGATGCAAAGCTGATTGTCTTCGTTTACATAGTATGCTTCGTCCGGATTTTGGGTTTCATTTTCTTCGCTGCATGATGTAAGTATAACCGGTGCACAGACGGCACAGAATGCCAAAGCATTGATAAATAACTTTTTCATAATTGATAAAATTTAAAAATGTTGTTTGATTATTTTCTTAATTAAAATTTGTATGTTAAACCTATTGAGAAGTTTCTTCCTTTTGCATAGTCATTCAGAATAGTTCTGTCGTTATTGCCTGTTGAAGCTTCACGTATCAACTGATATGAAGGATTTATCAGATTTTTCATCTTTAGGTCTATGCTGAGATGTTTGTTTATCTGTCCTCCAAGGACGATGTCGAGTGTTGGTATGCCTTTCTCTATAATGTCATTATATCCGTTTGTACCTATTGTATAGATGCGGTCGGAGAAATAGCTGCATACTATGGTACCGGTCAATCCGAAATCGTTACGTTTATATTGGTATGACAAATCTGCATTACCGATGAATGGGGCCGCACCTTCCAGCTGCGAACCGGACTTGTCTGTAGCCATATCTACCTTTGCCATGGTGTATGTATATGCTCCGTTCAGTCCGAAGTTCAATTTGTGGCTTGCATCAGCCGCAGTGTGCTTGAAAATGTCTTTTCTTAATTCAAACTCTACTCCGGCTGCTGTAGCGTGGTCGGAAATATTTTCGTATGAAAGATAACCTCCGGCACTTGCAATCTCTATTCTTGAAATAGGGTTCTTAATCAGTTTATAGAACGCTCCTACTGATATGACTTCGCTTGCAGAAGGGTAGAAGTCCCATTTCAAATCTGCGTTGTAATTGTCGCTGGGTTTAAGATTCTGATTACCCTGACTTCTGAAGTTTACGCTGACATAGCGGAATGGTGATATTTCCTTGCTCTGCGGTAATGTATATGTCTGGCTCAGTCCTAATCTTACGGTGTGCTTTTCTGCCGCATCGTATTTCAGGTTCAGACTTGGAAGAATGAATGGTTTGTCTATTCCTCTTTTTCCTGTACTTCCACCGTATATATTATAGTTAATGTCCATGTTTACATAGTCCATGCGGATACCTATGTTTCCGGTAAGTGATTGTGTCAGGCGGTATGTCGCTTCGGCATATACTGTATTGATGAGTTTGTTGACATTGTATTTGCTTTCGCCATATCCGGGAGAGAAATATCCGCGGTCAAGATTTGTCTGGTTGAAATAACTGTCAAGGTCTATATTGTTGATGTCAACTGTTGTCGAGTTCATAGGCAACAGGTCATATTGTTCGGCTGCAAAATCGTCTTTTACCATACGTCCTGTATATCCGAATGCAAGGTTTGACGTGTTGTCGAATCTGTCGGGCAGTGAGAATACGGCTTCTGCTTTCAGATTGATGTCATGTTCTTTAAGCCCGGAGAAGTATCTCTGCTGTGAGCCTGTACCGCGTGTAGGGTTATATATACCTTCTGTGGCTGTTTCAGAGAGATAGTTTATTCTTCTGTCAGGCTCATTGCCCGATATATAGTTGTATGATATCCCGGCGTTGAGTTTCCATCTGTCTGACAGAGTCCATTTTGAAAGCAATTGGTTCACTAAGAGCATATTGTCGTTGGCTTGTTGGCGGCGCAGGAATCCCTGATTATTGCCGGAACTCTGGAAGATATCGTTTTTTCCAAAATAGTCGGCTACATACTGGCTGTTGGAATGTATCATCATAAGGTTGTAGGCTATCTCGCTGTTGTCCTTCATCATATAGCTTACATTACCCATTATCATCTGCGAGATGTTACGTTCGTATTTCTTTCCTTCCTGATCCTGATAGATAGTGCCGTCGGTTGTAGTATTTCTCACAATCTCGTCAGTGAATGAATTGCTCTGTGAATAGTTGGCGAGCAGAAGTACATTCAGCGGATTGAGGTCCTCGCCCACATAAAACTTGTTTCCGGCCGCTACTGAGTAGCTGTGGTCAGGATTGAAACTTATCTGCGACGGGTCAAGACTGTTCTTGAATCCATAGACGGTTTCATAATTATTACCCGGACGGGTTTTGCCTGATATACCTAAATAGTTTGTTCCGTCCTGTATCAGGAAAGGCTTGTTTACAGTCTGTGTGTTTACTCCGAATGAGCCTCCTACTTCAAGTAAATCTTGTCCGATAAGTTCTTTCGACTGGATGTCTATAACAGCTCCGGCCGCGTCGCCTGCTCCGGAAGCAGAGAAGACTTTGTTTACTCCTACGGACTGTATCACGTCTGTGTCGAAGAATGAAAGAGAGATATTTTTGTATTCGGGGTCCTCGGAAGGAATAGGGAATCCGTTCAGCATTGTAGTGTTGTATCTGTCGCCCAATCCGCGTACGAATACGTTCTTTACACCTTCCTGCTTGCTGATACCTGAGATTTTCTGTACTGCTCCTTCGGCATCGCTGACTCCTTTTCTGGAAAGTTCCTTGGCTCCCACAGCCTGACGTGAGAGAACTGATTTCTTTTGCTCTAAAAGAAGGAAGTTTTCGCTCTCGCGGTTAAGGCTGGCAACTACTTCTATACCGCCCAGCACCACAGATTCTTCCTCAAGCTCTATATTATTGATTGTTTCTCCTTTTACTTTTATGTTTTCAAGAACTAAGTTCTTATAGCTCACGTATCTGACTTCGATTTCATATTCTTCGCCGTCAGGTACGTTGATTTCATAGTTTCCATCGTAGTCTGTGATTGCACCGATGTTGGTACCTGCCACTGTAATAGTGGCCCCTATAATAGGTTCACCTGTTTTTTTGTCTATAACACTTCCTCTTAATATTCCGGCGTTGGCTTCCATCGCAGATGCCATTGCTGTTACTCCTAAAAATAGTTTGATAAGATTATTCATTCTTTCTACCCTTTTGTTTTCGAGGGCAAAATTACGGCGGTCGTGTTACTTGGGTGTTTCCTTTCTTTTATAATGCTTTTACGTATCGTTTACATATTTGTTACGCTGTCACAAAAAACGCCGACAGGATGATTGTTCCTGTCGGCGTCTCTTCTTATATAAAGCAGATATTTACATACCTGCCACGGTTTCTATTCCTCCATATACACTGCTGATTATTCCAAGCAGGATTATACCCGCTAGGCATACGGCCAGCGATATGCGTGTGAGCCATGAGCTGCGGAAATACGGCAGGGGATTGTCGTTCGGAGTGATATACATGGCTTTTACCACCAGAAGATAATAGTAAAGTGATATCACGGTGTTTACCAGTGCCAGGAATACCACGAGCCAGTGGCCTGTGTTGAACGCGGAAGCGAATACGAAGAACTTGCTGAAAAATCCTGCGAAAGGTGGTATTCCGGCAAGGGAGAACATGGCCAGTGTCATCACGAATGTCAGTCGTGGATTGGTGCGGTAGAGTCCGGCATATGCGCTGCGGCTTACGGCACGTTCAGACGCGGCTGTCTCTTCCGAGCGTGACAGTGTGTTTTCAGGGAGTTCGCCTTCTGCCATGTCTGCGTCAACGGTGGTGCGGAGGGCATGTCTCTCCACTGCTCCTATTACTCCGAACACGGCAAGGTTTGCCACGATATATACTGTTATGTAATATATGAGCGATGTTGTGCCCTGTGTGTTGCCGGCCATTACGGCAAGCATTATATATCCGGCCTGTGATATACTGCTGTATGCCATGAAGCGTTTCATGTTGTCCTGCAGGATGGCGAATATGTTGGCTACGGTAATGGTCAATACTATTACGATGCTAAGCATCAGAGCCCAGCGGTCTGCCATAGGCGCGAAAACCTTTGTGAGGATACTCATGAGCGCAAAGGCTGCTGCTCCTTTTGATATGACAGATAGATAACCTGCTACGGCTGTAGGAGCACCCTGGTATGTGTCTGGTGTCCACATGTGGAACGGAACGAGGCTAAGCTTGAAACCTAGTCCGGCAAAGAAGAATACCATAGCTAGTATCTGCAGCGGAGTGCCGGTAATGGATGCGGTCATGTCGGCAAAATATGTCGTGCCGCATGTGCCGTATATAAGTGAAAGGCCGTACAGCATAAGTCCTG
Organism: Candidatus Phocaeicola faecipullorum; assembly: GCA_018884025.1. Taxonomy (GTDB): domain Bacteria; phylum Bacteroidota; class Bacteroidia; order Bacteroidales; family Bacteroidaceae; genus Phocaeicola; species Phocaeicola faecipullorum. The sequence goes on along the minus strand of JAHLFB010000215.1, from coordinate 33,668 downwards.
ACGAGAACATAGAGTTCAGTATGAACTTTGCTCCGGCTTCTGCGCTGTGGTGTTTCCACTTGTCGAAAGCTATCAGGCATGCCATAGGGATACTTGCCAGTTCAAGGCCTACGTAGAACATTATGAAACTTCCGGCGCTTACCATGAAATACATTCCCAACAGTGTGCTGAGGGTGATAACGTAGAATTCGCCCGCTTTGTGGCGTGTGTCCGGAGCCGATATCCATTCGCCGGCCTGAAGGAATACCAGCAAGGTGCCTGCTGTAAGTATTGTTTTCACTACTGAGGCCACTGGAGTGCAATGGTACATCCCGCCGAAAAATTCGCCGGCGGACAGCTCTATATTCATGATGAGCTGTATCACCATGAGTGTGCAGGCTATAGTCTGCAAAGTCTTGTTGTGCGGGGCTTTCATCACCAGATCGGCTATGAGGATTATCACAATCATCAGAGCCATGCTGATTTCTGCCTGCATTGGTATAAATTGAAACATGTTTTTTGAGTTTTTTAGTTCTTAAGTTTTTTAGTTTTTAAGTTTTGTGTATGTTAGTTTTTAGGTGTGCCTATGTCAGCATTAACCAACTTATAAACTAACAAACTTATAAACTTACTTTACTATTGCCGAAATAATAGGTTCCACGCTGTAGCTTATCACATCGCTTACCCAGAACGGAGCTAATCCCAGTCCTGCTACGGCGGCGATGAGACAGATAACGGTGAAACGTTCGTCCCATGTGGCATCCGTAAGTTTCAGATGTTCCGGATTTTCGCATGTTCCGTACAGTATTCGTCCTACAACTCTCAAGATATATACTGCGGTTATAACGATACTCATTGTGGCTATTACTGTGCATACACGGTGGAAATCATCCGGATTCTGGAACGAGCCTACGAATACAGTCATTTCTGCGATGAAACCGCTCAGACCAGGAAGTCCAAGGTTGGCAAGACCGGCTATTACGTATCCAACGGCGAGGAAAGGCATAATCTTCATAAGTCCTCTCAACTGGCGGATATCGCGTGTATGTGTTCTGCCGTATATCATACCTATCAACGCGAAGAACAGGGCTGTCATAAGTCCATGACTAAGCATTTGCAGTATGGCACCTGTGGCACTGACTCTTGTCATCATAAGCAGCGCGAAGAGTACCAGGCCGCAGTGACTCACTGAAGAATATGCGTTGATATATTTCAGGTCTGTCTGTACAACGGCGCTAAATGCTCCGTAAACTACGGAAATTGTAGTCAGCACGAGGAAGAAATCTCCCCAGATGGCGGCGCCTGTAGGCATAAGGTACATGGCAATGCGGAAGCATCCGTAACCTCCAAGTTTCATCAACACTCCGGCGTGAAGCATTGACACGGCTGTAGGTGCGGAAGCATGACCGTCAGGGCTCCATGTATGGAATGGGAACAATGCTCCAAGAACTCCGAAGCCTACGAATACAAGAGGGAAGAACAGACGTTGGTATTCTGTAGGTATCTTGTGGTTTACTATCTCCAGGATATTCATTGTTTCAGCTCCTGCTCCATAGTATATTCCGAGGATACCTATAAGCAGAAATGCCGAACCACCCATAAGCATGAGGGTAAGTTTCATGGCTGCGTATTCTTTCTTTCCGCTTCCCCATACTCCGATAAGCAGATACATAGGGATAAGCGCCACCTCGTAGAACATGAACATTGTAAAGAGGTCTGTAGAGATAAAGAAACCGAATACTCCGGTACTCAGAAGCGTGAACCAAAGGAAGTATTCTTTTGTCATAGGTTGCAGACGCCATGAGGCGAATGTTCCGGTAAATACAATTATAGAACTTAGCAGAAGCATCACTACAGATATTCCGTCAACTCCCACTGAGTAGCATATGTTCAGCGGTTCGTACCATGGTGTGCTGGCTGTAAAGAGCATTTCTTCAGTAGCACCACCGTTTCTCAATCCGATATATGCTATGGTAAGCCATACGGACAGTCCCAGGAGGATGGTAGAACCGGTAGCCATTACCGCTCTTACCTGATTTATGCCCTTAGCCAGCCAAAGGCCCAGCAGCATTATCAAAGGGACTATTACAAAGAAACTTAATATATTCATTTTTTTTGAGTTTTAAAGTTTTTAGTAATTAGTTTTTAGTTGTTGGTTTTAGTTATCAGTTCTAAACAACCAATAACTAATAACTAGCAACTAATCTCCAGATTTTACAGTAATATAAGAGCCGCTGTCAGGACGATTATACCGCCCAGGAACCACATTGTGTAAGTCTGTATCTTTCCGTTCTGTATAGGCTGTGCGGTCTCGCCGGCTGCATTTGTGCCCCACGCCATGAAGTTCATGAACTGGTCTATTACGTGACGGTCGAACCAGGCAAGAGGTGTAGAGATACAGCGGAAGATAATCTTCTTCGTAACGAACATCCATACTTCGTCCATGTAGAAACGGCGGTAGGCCGCATGGTGAAGGCCGCTGAATTTCTTCTGAAGCATGTCTGCCACAGGTTGTGTCTTTCCTGCGTACATCCATGTAGCTATCAGTATGGCTATTACGGCTATAACGATACTTGTAGTTGCAACTGTAGTGTCAAGATGAATGTCGTATGCTTCCCCGTTGCTAGATACCAGATGTCCGAAAGGTATGGCCCATCCGGCAACTACCGTTATCGCTGCCAGTATAACAAGCGGCAAGGTCATTACCGCAGGACTCTCGTGAGGTGTATGGTGAGCATAATTGTCGTTTGTCTTTCCCCAGAAGATGCAATAGTAAAGACGGAACATATAGAAAGCAGTCATTCCGGCAATAACAGTCATTATGACTCCGGCTACAGGGCTGAAGCGGAAGCATGCCGTAAGTATTTCATCCTTTGAGAAAAAACCTGAGAAAGGAGGAATACCCGCAATGGCAAGACATGCTATAAGGAATGTGATATGAGTAAAAGGCATATATTTTCTCAGTCCGCCCATGAATGACATTTCGTTGCTGTGGACTGCATGTATCACACATCCGGCGCCAAGGAACAGCAGAGCCTTGAACATGGCATGAGTGAACAGATGGAACATTGAAGCCATGTATCCCAGTCCGCCCTCGTGAGGATCAAGGCTGGTACATACGCCCAAAGCTACCATCATGAAACCTATCTGCGAAATAGTCGAGAATGCCAGCACACGTTTGATATCACTCTGTACGCATGCTACGGTAGCCGCATAGAAGGCTGTGAACATTCCGATGTATGCCACCCAGTGTAGTGTCTCAGGCGCAAAGCCTATAAACAATGGGAACATCCTTGCCACAAGATATACACCGGCTACAACCATGGTCGCCGCATGTATCAGCGCTGATACAGGGGTAGGACCTTCCATAGCATCCGGCAGCCATATATGCAGCGGGAACATTGCACTCTTTCCTGCACCGCCAACGAACATCAGTCCAAGAGCCCATGGTAACACCACTCCGGCTTTCATGAGCTGTTCCTCAGAAGGAGTAAACATGAATGTCTGCATGTAGTAACCGTAAATAAGGATACCGATAAGGAATCCAAGGTCGGCAAAACGTGTGACAATGAAAGCCTTTTTGGATGCCGCGATGGCTTCTGGCTTGGTGTAATAGAAACCGATAAGCAAATATGATGACACACCCACCAGCTCCCAGAATACATACATCTGGAATATGTTTGTTGCAACTACTAGTCCCAGCATTGAGAAGGTGAACAGCGACAGGAAGGCATAGTAACGCTGGAAACCGCGTTCGCCTTTCATATATCCGAATGAGTATATGTGTACCATGAGAGATACGGTAGATATAACCACCAGCATCATTACCGAAATAGGATCGAGCATGATACCCATGTCGATATGGAGTGACTCAGTGAAAGGTAGCCATCGGAAGTTCCATGGCGTAGCCACAGGCAGCAGTCCCTCAGCTGTACGCTGAGCCGTGAAAAAGCCGGCGGCAGTGATATAGCTCAGTACAGTGACAGCTGCCAGCGACAAGGTTCCTATCGCTCCGGCCACTTTATGAGGCATTTTCATTCCTGCCAGCGCCAAAATCAGAAAACTCAGCATCGGCAGGGCTAATATTAGTATTGTATATTCCATGTTTATTTAGTTTTTAGTTTTTAGTCCTTAGTTCTTAGTTGATGGTTTTTAGTTCTAACAACTAAAGACTAATATCTAACAACTGATTTCCCTTATTATTATCCTTTCATTTCCGATATATCATCGGTAAGGATTTTGTTTATATTCCTGTAAACATTGATGATTATTGCTATGGCCACTGCCGTTTCAGCTGCAGCAATCGCTATGCCGAACAGACTGAAGAAATGTCCTTCAAGGTGTTCAGGAAAGAGATATCTGTTGAATACGGCGAAATTGATATTTGTTGCATTAAGCATCAGTTCGGCCGAGATTAACAATGCCAGCAGGTTCTTGCGGGTAAAGAAACCGTATATTCCGCAAAACATCATTACCGTGCTTATCACAAGATAATGTATAACATGTACTTCTATTTCCATAATTCCTGATTTTTTAATTTCTTTTCCTTGCTATCATTATCGCACCTATCATACATGCCAGCAACAGTACGCTCAGAACCTCGAAAGGAAGAACAAACTGATACTTGTCTGTGCCTATCAGTGCATTACCGATTTCCTTTACCGGAAGTTCAACTCCCTGTGGAATCATGTTGAGCGCGAAACCGTTTGAGGCTATGATGAACATTACCAGTGCCATCCCCACCAGTGTAGTGAGTAGCACGCTTATCATCTTGCCGCGGCGTATCTTATATTTCATTGTTCCGGACGAGCGCGTCAGCAGGATGGAGAACACATACAGCACTATGATACCTCCGGCATATACCATCAACTGTACGGCACTCAGAAATGTATATCCGAGTATGGCATATATACCTCCGGTACTCAGAAGCACGAACAGCAGATATGTAGCCGAACGCAATATACTGCTTGTGGTAACCGCCAATACGGAGAATACAATGATGCAAAGGGCTACCACGTAAAATGCTATTTCAAAAAGTGAAAACATGTTTGTTAATTAAGATTTAAAAATTAATAATTAAAAATGAGTTGATGCCATCATTATTAATTATTCATTTACTACATTTTTAATTTTTCATTATTAATTATTAGCTTCGCTGACCGTTGGTTCATTAAGCGTCATCACCAGCTTTTCCCTTTCAAACACAGCGTTCTCAAAGTGATTGCTGAAACGTATGGCGTCGTGCGGACAAGCGTTTACACACAGTTGGCAGAACATGCACGAACCGAGGTCGTACTCATATTTCACCAGGAATTTCTTTTTCTTTCCGTCTTCCGTCTCGCGTGTTTCGCTTGTGATATGTATTGTTCCGTTAGGGCATGCCATCTGGCACAATCCGCAGGCTATACACTTGTTGTTCCCGTTTTCGTCTTTCGGCATTACCAGCATCGCGCGGTGGCGTTCCGGTATGTGCAGTGTGGTATGCCTGTTTTCCGGATAACGTTCCGTCACTTTTTTCTGCATGAATACCTTCATGGATGTCTTCATGCCCACAAGCAGGCTTTTTACTCCAAAGGCATATCCGTTTATATATTCTTTAAAAGTGGACATATTTTTTTAGTTTTTAGTTCTTAGTTCTTAGTTGACGAGTTGACAAGTTGACGAGGTTGCCGTACAGATGGATGACCTTCTAACAACTTGTAACTGAAGCCTTGTAACTCATATTAAAATACTAGTCCGAACACCTTGAACACTGTCATTATCATAAGTACCAGCAGAGACAGAGGCATCAGATATTTCCATTCCAGTATCAGCACCTGGTCTATTCTCAGACGTGGAAAAGTCCATCTTATCCACATGAGCAGGAATACCACGAGGAATGTCTTGCCCACGAACCAGATAACACCTGGAATATAGTCCATCACCATGTTAAATCCGTCCAGACCGGCGATATGCAGCGGCATCCATCCACCAAGGAACAGTGTAACAGCTATTCCCGCAGTGATAAACAGGTTCAGATATTCCGCTAGATAGAAGAAACCGAAGTGCATACCAGAATATTCGGTGTGATATCCGGCTGTCAACTCCTGTTCAGCCTCCGCAAGGTCGAACGGCGCGCGGTTGGCTTCCGCGTTTCCTGCTATCAGATAGATAACGAAGGCCATTATTGCCGGAATGTGTCCTTTGAACAGGTTCCATCCGTTTTCCTGATAGGCTACTATCTCTTGTATGTCCATTGTGCCGCACAGTATAACCATAGTCAGCACGCTTATACCTATGGAAAGCTCGTAGCTGATAATCATTGCTCCGCTTCTCACGGCACCTATCAGCGTATATTTACTGTTACTGCTCCATCCTGCTAGAAGAATACCCAGCACACCGATAGACGATGCCGCTAGCACGAAGAATATACCGATATTCATATGCAGGATTTCGCCTCCATTGTTCCATGGCAGACATGAGAATGTCAGGATTGACGCCATGATGACAAGGAATGGTGCCAGTCCATACAGGAATTTGTCGGAATTCTTCAGACTGATGATTTCCTTGGTAAGAATTTTGATAACGTCGGCCGGCACTTGCAGCAGACCTCCACGACCTCCCACACGGTCAGGTCCGATACGGCACTGGAATGCCGCACACACTTTACGCTCCATATATATAAGTATGATGGCCAGCACTGCATACATCACCATGATAAACACACCCACGGCTATTCCCTCTATCGTGAGGGCAAGCCATTCAGGCATCAGGCTACACATTGCGCTGTGTATCCACATCAGGAGCGGTTCTAGATTATAGTAATCAAACATTTTTTTAGTTCTTAGTTTTTAGTTCTTAATTGTTGGTTTTTAGTTCTTAGTTGTTGGTTTTTAGTTCTAACAACTAGCAACTAACAACTAGTAACAAACATCTCACCTGTCTATATCCGGTATCACGAAATCCAACGTACCGCCTATTGCGATAAGGTCCGCGATTTTCTGTCCGCGGCATACCGTATCCATGGCGTCCACCAGCGGAAGTCCCGTAGAGCGGTAATGCAGACGATACGGATATTTGTCGCCATGACTTTCAAGCATTACTCCGAATTCGCCTCGACTGCTTTCCACCGATGTAGAGAAGTTTCCTTCAGGCAGTTTTATTATAGGTTTAGTCTTGACGCGGTATTCGCCTTCAGGAATATTGTCTATAAGCTGCTCGATGATATGGCACGACTCCATTATCTCGTCCATACGCACCATGTATCGTGCGAACGAGTCGCCCTCAGTACGGGTGATTTCGCGGAAGTCAACCTTGTCGTACATCGCATACGGATGATGTTTGCGTACATCGTTGCTCCATCCTGAAGCACGTCCTGTGCCGCCGGTAGTTCCCAGTGAGATGGCATACTCTTTCGACAACACTCCTACACCTATCAGACGCTGGCGTGCTATCACATTGCCGGTGAATATATCATGATAATCCTTTATCACACTGCGCAGATGTTTAATGAACTCCTTCACCTTGCGTTGGAAGTCCGGATGCAGGTCAGCCTGTACACCTCCTATCACGTTGTAGTTCTGTATAAGGCGTCCGCCTGTAGTTTCTTCCATGATGTCGAGTATCATTTCCCTTTCTCTGAAACCGTAGAAGAAAGGAGTCAGACCTCCCATATCCATCACCAGACATGAATAGAATAGCAGATGCGAGTCTATGCGCTGCAGCTCGTCCATTATCGTGCGGATATACTGCGCGCGTTCCGATATCTCTATTCCTGCTGCCTGCTCTATACACATACACAGGGCGTGGCGGTTCTGATGTGCGCTCAGATAGTCAAGCCTGTCTGTCAGAGCCAGTGTCTGCGGATAAGTAAGGCTTTCGTTCATCTTTTCTATTCCGCGGTGTATGTATCCAAGTATAGGGTCTATGCGTTTGATATTCTCGCCGTCTATCGACGTACGCATACGCAGCACTCCGTGAGTGGAAGGATGTTGAGGACCGATGTTTACTACAAAGTCGTCTCTTCCGAACACTGTGTTCTCATGTCCTTCTATTGTTCCGTCCGGACGCAGGGTATATTCTTCCGTCACGTCGGCATTCACCTCGTTCTCCATGTTCAGCGGGTTGGAGTTCATGTCGTAATCTTTACGTAGCGGGTATCCTTTCCAGTCCTCACGCAGGAACAGGCGGCGCATGTCCGGATTGCCTGTGAAGCGGATACCAAAAAAATCGAATACCTCACGTTCTTTTATTTTAGCTGTCTTCCACAGACTGCTTACTGAAGGCAGAAACGCGTTCTCCCTGTCTGTTGCTACAGCTTTCAGCACCACGCGTTCTCCCGTAGCGGTGCTTTCCAGATAATACAGGGCTCCAAGTCCCTCTTCGCCCCAGTCCATACCCACTATGTCGCGCAGGTAGTCCATAGGCGAACTGGCGTTATGTCTCAGTTCTTCCGCCTTGCGGTAAAGTTCTTCCGCACGGACGGTTGTTATATTGTCAGCAACCATGTTATTCAATTAAAATTTTATTCATTCTCTACGTTTTTCTCTTCTTTCTCCTTGCGGTTCACTCCTCCTAGGAAGCGTTCCACTTTTATTTTTCTCTGCAGTTGCATCATGCCGTAGTAGAATGCTTCCGGTCTAGGCGGACATCCGGGGATATATACATCTACAGGGATAATCTTGTCTATACCGTTCACTACATGATAAGAGTTTCTGAACGGACCTCCGCTTATGGTACATCCTCCCACTGCCACTACGTATTTCGGTTCGGCCATCTGGTCGTACAGACGTTTCAGTACAGGAGCCATTTTATATGTTATTGTACCCAGCACCATTATCATGTCCGCCTGTCGTGGTGAGTTACGGGTCACCTCAAAACCGAAGCGTGCCATGTCATAACGTGCTGCACCCAGTGCCATGAACTCTATGGCGCAACAGCTGGTTCCGAACGTGAGCGACCATAGCGAGTTGCTTCGTCCCCAGTTTATCAGTTCGTCTGCAGTGCCTACTATTATGCCTGCTCCATCGGCATTGAGTTGTTTGACCATTCGTTCCAGATAATCGTTATTACGGAACTCGTCATACTCCATGCTGCGTATCTGTGTGCGTTTCTTTATTTCCATTCCAACGCTCCTTTCCGCCATGCATACGCCAGGCCTAAGATAAGAATACCCAGGAAGAACGCCGCTCCACAGAGGGCATACATTCCGGCATCAGATACCACCACTGCCCATGGGAAGAGAAATACTGTCTCGATGTCGAACATCAGAAACAGGATGGCGAACAGGTAATAACCTGCGCGGAAACGCACCCACGATTCTCCTCTGGTAGGGATACCGCATTCGTAAGGCTCGCCTTTCTGCGGATTGAAAGACCGCGGAGCAACGAGCTTGGCAATTGTCATGGCAGCTACTACCAGGGCAATTGCTGTAAGAATTACTACGATTAAAAAAATAAAAAACATTGTTTATTTGGTTTTTTAGATTAAACTGTTTTATACCAGCTACTTAACGAAATAAATATAGCCGGCATACGTCTATGTGTGCGTACACGCTGATTCTACAACACCACAGTGTATATAGGACGCTATGAAAGGAATCTATATTATAATTCTTTCCAGTGTGTAGATATAATAAAGTTTTGGAGAGTTTATGAAATTGTGAGATGTTGATAGTAAAAGTTTGCTTAGACGGTAGTCTGGTAATCCTGCATATTTTTTCATGCCTCCGCATGTTATTGGTAATAAAAATTTGCTGCCATTGTTGCTTTTATTGCCTGCCGTGAAAATGTAGGCATGAATTGACAAGTCCGCATATCGCGACTTAAGCATATGATTTATAGTTCGTTGTATGTCGGATTTTGAAGATGATTCAATGAATGAGAACTTAGTTTCGTCATTTTCCGATTCTTTATTGTCAACATATGTGTCAGTCTTATAATCGAAAGTCGCTTTTTCCGACATGTTCTGAAAAACAAAGAAAGACAATATGCCTATAAATATTATTTTTAACCAAACAATCATATAAAAAACTCTTACCAATTCATTCTTGCGTGCAAAGTTAGGATATATTTTGCGGAAAAATATTCTTTATTATGTTAAAAAACAGATTATCCAAAATATTTCTCTAATTTTTTTATCATTGCTCCAAGACAAAATACTACAACATGATCATCCTTTTGAATGGTTGTATTACCTGTAACAAGAATTCCTTCACCATTTCTTATAAGTCCTCCTATTGTTGCTCCTTTGGGCAATCCAATGTCTTTTACAGGTGCTTTAGTTATTTTTGAGCCTTCCTTTACGATAAACTCGGCTACATCGGCATTAGCAAATGTCAGACATTTGACGTTTGACACGTCAGCTTTTAGCATCATCTGGTATATGTGGCTAGCGGCAATGTATTTCTTGTTTATCACAGTGCCGATGTCAAGGCTTTCTGCCATACTTATATAGTCGATATTTTCTACTTCTGCAACAGTCTTGCTTACTCCCATGCGTTTTGCCGCAAGACAAGCCAGTATATTGGTTTCGGAATTTCCGGTTAGGGCTACAAAGGCTTCTGTATTTTTAATTCCTTCTTCAAGAAGCAATTCCATATCGCGGCCATCGCCGTTTATAACCATAACGTCATCGTCAACGATTTCTGTAAGCCTGTTGCATCTGTTTTCATCTATTTCTATTATTTTTACCTTCATATATTCCGGAAGGTATTGTGTGGTACGTACAGCTATTCTGCCTCCTCCCATTATCATGACGCTTCTGACATCTGCTTCATTTTCCCTTCCTGATATTTTTCTTATGTAGGGAATGTATTTTTTTGTCGTGGTGAAATATACTATGTCGTTTAATTTTACATAGTCATCTCCTCTCGGTATTATGGTTTCATTTCCTCTTTTGATTGCTACGATGTGGAAAGGAATTCCTTTTCCTCCTAATTCGTGGAATGGGACATTTAGTATTTCTGCCTGTTCTATCATTTTTACACCTATCATGATAAGAGAACCGCCTGCAAATTCCCACCATTGTTTGATCCAACTCATTTTTACTGCATCAACTATTTCTTTGGCTGCCAGCATTTCCGGATAAATGAGTGAATGAACGCCTAATCCGCTGAAAAATTCCTTATGTTTGGGTAGCAGATATTCGTAATTGTCGATGCGCGCAACAGTTTTTTTTGCGCCAAGATTATTTGCCAGCATACATGCAGTCATATTACGGCTTTCGTCCGGTGTTACAGCAATGAACAAATCGGCACCTGCAACTCCAGCTTCTTTCAAACCGTTTATAGATGTAGGAGAATAGTTTACCGTCATCATATCCAGATTACTGCTCATTTTCCCTAATCTTTCCTGATTCTCATCGATAAGAATTATATCTTGGTCTTCTCCTGCCAAAAGTTTTGCCAGATGTGTACCTACGGCTCCTGCACCTGCTATTATTATTTTCATGAGTCTTTGTTTTTTATTTTTATTGTTCTGCCTTTCCGTTATTTGCTGAAAAGCATTATGGTTTCGTAAATGCTGTATTCATCAAGTCCGCATATCTTGTATAGTTCATCTACTGTTCCATGTTGGACAAAACGGTCATTTATGCCGATTCTTTTTATTTTAACATCGTCAAATCCATTGTCCGACATGAATTCTATTATAGCACTTCCTGCGCCTCCTGCCAATATTCCGTCTTCTATCGTTATTATTTTCTTGAATTTTTTAACTATGCCGTTAAGCATCTCTGTGTCCAGCGGTTTTACAAACCTTAGGTCATAATGTGCTATGCTTATATTCTTTTCTTGTTCTGCTTTTTCTATGGCTTTTCTTGCCCTGTGTCCCACAGGTCCTAATGTTATTACAGCCAGGTCATTTCCTTCTTTAAGGATTCTTCCTTTTCCTATAGGAATTTCTTCAAACTGACATTTCCAATCGGTAATGAATCCTCTTCCGCGTGGATATCTTATAACGAATGGCCCCATGTCTGGTTTCTGTGCTGTGAACATAAGTTTTCTTAGCTCATGTTCGTCCATCGGAGCTGCTATTGTCAGGTTCGGTATTATTCTCATGTATGCGATATCGAATATGCCATGATGTGTAGCACCGTCTTCGCCTACAAGCCCAGCCCTGTCAAGACACATTATAACATTAAGTTTCTGTATGGCTACATCGTGTATTACATTGTCGTATGCCCTTTGCATGAAAGTAGAATAGATGTTACAGAATGGTATGAGCCCCTCTTTTGCCATTCCGGCAGAGAATGTTACCGCATGCCCCTCTGCTATACCTACATCGAATACCCTTTCCGGTATTTCTTTCATCATTATGTTCATCGAGCATCCTGTCGGCATTGCCGGTGTTACACCTACTATCTTATCATTTGATTTTGCCAGTTCAAGAAGTGTATTTCCGAATACTTCCTGAAATAGCGGTGGAATTCCTTCTGTAGATTGCTTTATTCTTTCTCCTGTTGTCTTGTCAAACTTTCCTGGCGCATGCCATTCTGTTGCACATTCTTCAGCCGGTTTATATCCTTTACCTTTTACAGTATGTATATGTAATAGTTTCGGACCATTCATGTCCTTTATTTCATTAAGGACTTTTATCAAAGATGTAGTGTCATGTCCGTCTATAGGTCCGAAGTATCTGATATTCATGCCTTCAAAAATGTTTTGTTGTTGCATGAGCAGTGATTTCAGACTATTGTTGAAACGTATTATAGCGTTTTTCCTTTCGTCTGTAAGTAGTCCCCATTTTGCCATTTGTTTAGACATGGCATTACGGAAACGGTTATATCCTTCGGATGTATGCAAGTTTAACAAGTATTGTTTCATTCCACCTACGCTACGGTCGATGGCCATATTATTGTCATTCAGTATTATGAGCAGATTGTTAGGGGTGGCTGAGGCGTTGTTTAGGCCTTCAAATGCCAAACCGCCGCTCATTGAACCGTCGCCTATTACGGCTACTATATGTCTGCCTGCTTCCTTTTTGAGGTTGGCACTGACGGCCATTCCTAATGCCACGGAAATGGAGTTTGACGCATGTCCGCATGTAAATGTGTCATATTGGCTTTCGGATGGAGTAGGGAATGGGGCCAAGCCGTTTAGTTTCCTGTTTGTACAGAATTTGTCGCGCCTTCCTGTCAAAATCTTGTGGGCATATGCTTGATGACCCACATCCCATACTATGCGGTCGTATGGCGTGGAGAATGTGTAATGTAATGCAACGGTAAGTTCTATTGCTCCCAAACTTGAACCGAAATGCCCGGGGTTACGAGAAAGTTCGTCGATAATCATTTCCCTTAACTCTCTGCATACTTCCGGTAAGTCTTCCATTGGAAGCTTGCGAAGATCTTCAGGACTGTCAATTCTGTCAAGGAATTTATATGATGTGTTATGTTCCATCTATGCATTAATTAAACATTTCTTCTACAAAAGTACTATAAATATATATATTGTAGTTACATTTGTGCAAAAAAATAATAAATAGAGACTTGTATGGAACTGGTTACCAAGACTGAATTGCCTGTTGGGCAGTGTGAAATAAATCATTCTGACACTTTGATGTTGATGGGGTCGTGCTTTACCACCAACATGGGTAAGAGGCTGTCGGACAATAAATTCAAGTGTGACATAAATCCTTTTGGCGTTCTCTATAATCCTTTGTCCATCTATGAAGCATTAAACCAGCTTATTGATAGAAAGACATATATACAGTCTGACATAATGGAATCACGTGGGACATGGTTTAGCTTGATGCACCACAGTTCATTCTCGTCGTCTGATAAAGATGTTTGCCTTGAGAATATAAACAATCGCATACGTTTTAGTTCTGAATTTCTTATTCATGCAAAATGGCTTATTCTCACGTTTGGTACAGCCTGGGTATATAAATGGAATGAAACCGGACATATTGTAGGGAATTGCCATAAACTGAATGAAAAACTGTTTTCGCACAGTCTTCTTGAGGTAGATGATATTGTCGCTTCATATTCCGGTCTCATATCGCGGCTTAAAGAGATAAATCCTGAAATAAAACTGTTATTTACCGTAAGTCCTATAAGACATGCCAAGGACGGTATGCATGGCAATCAAATAAGTAAGTCTGTCCTGCTGCTTTCCATAGATAAGATATGCTCATCAAATGAGGGGTGTTATTATTTCCCTTCATATGAAATAATGATGGACGAGCTTCGTGATTACCGTTTCTATGCTGACGACATGCTTCATCCTTCGGAGCTGGCGGTGGATTATATTTGGGAGAGATTTTCGGATACTTATTTTACCGGCGAAACCATAGCTGTCATAAAGGCATGGAATGAGATAAAACGTGGTTTGGGGCATAGGCCGTTTAATCCCCAAAGTGTAGCCTACTGTGATTTTTTAAGTCAAATACTGTTAAAAATAGAAAGATTAAAGGAAAAATTCACGTACTTAGATGTCGAAAAGGAAATAGAATTATGTCAAACACTATTGAAGAAATAACTTCCGTATTGAATGCGGAGCGCGTTGGAGGCTCTCCTGCAAGAATTGACTGGATACTTACGGACAGCAGGTCATTATGTTTTCCTGAGGAAACTCTTTTTTTTGCCCTCAAAACAAAACGTAATGATGGCCATAAATATATACCTGAACTTTATGACCGTGGTGTAAGAAATTTTGTGGTAAGCTATCTGCCCGACGGTGTCTCAAAATATAAGGATTGTAATTTTCTGAAGGTTTCAAATCCTTTGAAGTCGCTTCAGAGACTGGCGGCAAGTCATCGTGATATGTTTGATGTTCCGGTTATCGGAATAACCGGAAGCAACGGTAAGACTGTAGTCAAGGAGTGGCTTTATCATATTATAAGTCCGAATAAAGTGGTTACACGTTCGCCAAGGAGTTACAATTCGCAAATCGGTGTTCCTCTTTCTGTGTGGCTGATGAATGAAAATACTGAAATAGGTATTTTTGAGGCCGGTATATCAGAGATGGGGGAGATGGAAGAACTCAAACCAATAATCCGTCCGACAATAGGTGTGCTTACTAATATAGGTGGAGCCCATCAGGAGAACTTTACATCTGTACAGGACAAATGTATGGAAAAACTCCAACTTTTCAAGGATTGTGACGTCGTTATATACAACGGTGACAATGAACTTATAACCAGTTGTGTTGCCAAATCATTGTTCGGAGCCCGTGAGATAGCCTGGTCTATGAAGGATATGGAACGTCCGCTTTTTATAGAGAGTATAGTTAAGTCCAATGATTATACAGATATCAAGTACCGTTATTTGGGATTTATAAAAGAATATCGTATTCCTTTTATAGATGATGCCTCTATTGAAAATTCTATTAACTGTCTGGCGGTGGCATTATATCTTATGATTTCACCTGAGGAGATAGCGGACAGGATGTTGACATTGGAACCTGTAGCCATGCGAATGGAAGTCAAGGAAGGTAAAAACGGATGTATATTGATAAATGACAGTTATAATTCTGATTTTGCCTCTCTGGATATAGCGTTGGATTTCATGTCGCGCAGAACGGAAGATAAGGGAAGAAAACGTACACTCATCTTGTCTGATATACTTGAGAGCGGACAGACAAGTAAACTTCTATACAGACAGGTGGCAGAGCTCGTCCATAATCGTGGAGTTGATAAGATTATAGGTGTCGGTCCGGAAATATCAGCTTCGGCTTCACGTTTCCAGGTAGAAAAATATTTTTTCAACAAGACATCCGAACTTCTTGAGTCCGGAATACTCGATACACTTAGAAACGAGGTGGTATTGATAAAAGGTGCCCGTATATTCCATTTTGACGATATAACCGACTATATGGAATTGAAGGTCCATGAAACTATACTCGAAATAAACCTTGGAGCTTTGACTGCTAATTTGAATTATTACAGGAATAAGTTGAAGCCTGAAACCAAGATGGTATGTATGGTCAAGGCATCAGCTTATGGAGCAGGGCCGTTTGAGATAGCAAAGACACTTGAAGAACACAGGGTTGACTATCTGGCTGTGGCAGTAGCGGACGAAGGAGCAGATCTTCGTAAAGCCGGAATACATTGTCCTGTCATTATAATGAATCCGGAGCTGACGGCTTTTAAAACTATGTTTGATTATAGGCTTGAACCGGAAATATATAGTTTTAATATCTTGGAGGAACTTATAAAGGCCGCCGAGAGAGAGGGAATAAGCAATTTCCCGATACATGTGAAAATAAATACGGGAATGAATCGTCTGGGATTTGAACCGAATCAGGTTCCGCAGCTTGTAGAACGTCTGAAAAGGCAGTCGGCTGTAATCCCACGTTCTGTTTTCTCTCATCTTGTAGGCAGTGACGCCAGTCGCTTTGATTCTTTTACCCGCCGTCAGATAGAAACTTTTGAGGAGGCGGCAGGCAAACTTCAGGAAGGCTTTAGTCATAAGATATTGCGTCATATTTGTAACACAGCCGGAATAGAAAGATACCCTGGCGCGCAGTTCGATATGGTAAGGTTAGGAATAGGCCTTTATGGTATAGATCCTTTTAGCGGAAAAATGATAAATAATGTAAGCACGCTGAAGACTACTATTTTGCAGATACACGATGTAAAGGCTGATGAGACTGTGGGATATAGCCGTAGAGGCATATTAGAGAGAGATTCGCGTATTGCGGCAATTCCAATAGGTTATGCAGACGGTCTGAACCGCAAATTGGGCAATGGAAGAGGGTATTGTCTGGTGAATGGTCAGAAGGCTCCGTATGTAGGCAATATATGTATGGATGTGTGTATGATTGATGTAACGGATATTGATTGCAAGGAAGGGGATAAAGTGGAAATCTTCGGTGAGAACCTGCCTGTTACAACTTTGGCTGAATGGCTCGACACCATTCCTTATGAGATACTGACTAGCGTTTCAATGCGAGTAAAAAGAGTTTATTATCAGGATTGATTTATGGCTTCTAAAAACGCTTCGTCGTTTTAGGTAAAACTCTTCGTCATTCTTCCCGGAACGACGAAGAGTTTTTTTTATTGGTTTTTATTCACTCTGAATACCTCCCATTCTTTTATAACTGTCTCTATGGATATATCCAGAAGTTCCATCTGACGGAACAATTCAGGGAGGTTTTCGTTCATGAATTTAGAACTTTTCGTTTGTCTGATTTTTTTTAGAGCGTCTGTTGTTACGAAATAGCCTAATCCTCTTTTAGTATATATTACTTCCCATTGTAATAATAGCTCATATGTTTTTACGACGGTATTAGTATTAACTTCCAGCAGTACGGCCAGTTCTCGTACACTGGGAATACGGTCGTCGGCATTATACTTGCCTGCAAGTATCTCGTCGCATATCCTTTCTGCCATCTGCAGATAAATGGCTCTGTCTTGTTTGAAGTCTGTCATAGCCTTATTCCAATTCTACTTTTCTTAATCTTCTGTTCGTTATGCGTATAGCCAAAATAATCCATGTGATAATGATTATAGTTAATACAACTTTGATAACATCCTTTTGGATATTCAATCCATACATGAATATTATCGGCAATCCATGTGACAGAATAAATGCTGAGAATATACTCCAGAAAATTGACTTTTTGAATTGATGGTATAGTAATACGATAGGTGTAAGGATTATCATGTAAAATACGATAACCAATGCAATTATATTCCCCATTACGTTTTTCCCATTTCCTCCGAATATGAGATACCAACCATTTACCTCGTCACCAAATACAAAAGGAATGGCGGCTTGCAGTATTATGTTTGATATTATAGTGCAAGGTATTATTATAGCAGTACCAATAAATAAGGTGCTGCAATACAGGCTGACCTGTTTTTCTGTAGTGCTGGCAGGAACGGATATTTTATTGATAAGTCCTTTATTTGCCGTTAAATCGCCATACAGCGCCAGAAATGAATAATAATATGAAAAAAGAATCAGTAACAACTCGATTAATGATATACATTCTTTTATTCCGTCCTGCTGTTTGAGAAAAAGGCAGATGAAGGTTACTGTAAAAGAACGTAGTAACAATAGTTTTATGACCTCAGTAGTAGTCTTGTTTAAAAACAGTTCATTTAGTTGCAGTTTGCTGAACTGCATCATTCTTTTCAAACTGAAACTTTTCATAATATACCTCCTTCTTTTGTCAATGCGTTAAATAATAGTTCCAGAGAAACCTCTGTGTCATCATTGTAGGTGTTGTTGTATATCACTCGGTAACCTTCAGCGCAAGGTTCTGAATATATCGCACCTTCCTCATTGCTCTGTATTCCGAAAGAGTATTTACTGCGTATGTCGTCAAGTGATGATATGAATGTCTTTTGGCCTTTTCTTAAAACTATTATGTCTGTCAACAGGTTTTCTATATCTTGGACCACATGGGTGGACAGAACTACAGTCTGGTCTTCCCTGATGTGCTTCATAAGCATTTTGCGGAACATTTTTCTGGTAGGTATATCCATCCCGTTGGCAGCTTCGTCGAATAATATTAGTTTTGTACCGAATGAAATAGCCAGGCTTACCGCTATCTTGTGTTTCTCTCCCAAAGAAAGTTTGTCGATACTTGCTATTTTCTTGTTAATTTCAAAGTTATCGAGACAGTCATCAAGAATGTCTTTATTGAATTTAGGATAGAATGATGAATAGAGAGAGACATATTTTTCAAGACTCATTTTGGGAAATGTAAAATCTGCAGGCATCATGAATATTTCCTGTAGTGTCTCAAGCTTTCTGTCTCCTGGATTATTGCCGTCTATATTTACATATCCTTCTTTTGCAAAAAGAATGCCGGATATGATTTTCATCAGAGTAGTTTTTCCTGTTCCGTTTTTCCCTAAAAGTCCGTAAAATCTGCCTTCTTCAAGATTTAGAGTCAGGTCTTCGATTACGTTTTTATTCGGATTATAACCGAATGATACATTCTTTAGTTCTACCATAGCCATATATGTTTTAATATTGTTATGCTGTACCATAAAAGTGGTACAGTACAAATGTATGGATTATTTATATAAAAACAAAAGAACAGGCATAATTTTTAAGCATAAAAAAGTCTGCCTACTCCTGAACGGAATAGACAGACTTAATATGATTTATATACCGTTATTATCTCATATCAGTATATTTGATTTCGTCTTTGTCGCTGTACTTCAAGTTTTCACCAGCCATACCCCAGATGAAAGTATAGTTGCGTGTACCTGCTGCAGCGTGGATGCTCCATTCTGGAGAAGTGATGGCCTGTTCGTTGTGAAGCCATACCAGACGTTCTTCTTTAGGTTCACCCATCAGGTGGCAAATAGCGTTGCCTTCTTCAACATTGAAGTAGAAGTATGCTTCCATACGGCGAGTGTGAGTGTGAGCAGGCATTGTGTTCCATACAGAACCCGGAGCCAGTTCAGTAAGACCCATCTGTAACTGGTTAGTACCACCGTTCTTTACTCTTTCAAGAACGTCTTTTACGATGAGCTGGTTTACAACACGGTCGTTGCTGTCTTCCATCTTACCATAGTGGTCAGAGATAGCCAAAGCATATTTCTTAGGTTCAGCTTTCTGTGCTTTAACGTCAGTTGTAATCAACTGTGTAACGTACTGCTTGTAAGCAGGAGCAGAATTGATATAGAATTTAGCTGGTTTGCTTGCGTCGTTACTCTTGAAAGTAACTTCTTTGTTACCGCAACCTACGTACAATGCTTCTTTATATTTCATAGGGTATTCTTTACCGTCAACAGTTACTACACCGTCACCACCGATATTGATAACACCAAGTTCACGACGTTCAAGGAAGTAAGTGATTTCAGGACCAAGTTCGCGGAAAGTTTCAAGTTTCAAAACCTTGTTTACCGGCATTGCACCACCGTAAATCAAACGGTCGTAAAGTGTATAAGTCAAATTGATTTCATCAGCAGCCATAACTTTTTCCATTACGAAAGAACTGCGTAGGCGTTCAGTGTCGTAGTGCTTAACATCCTGCGGATGACATGCTGTTTGTACTGTGTAGTTTATTTGTGCGTTTGTTGAGATGGCAGCTATACCCATCATCATTGCTAATGCTAATTTTTTCATGTTCTTATTGTTTTATAGAGTTTAGATTAATTATTGCTGTGAGCTTTTGCTTCTTTGATAATACGTGTTCTGTTGTAGATAGCCATGATAAGTGCTATTGCTACCAATACGGCAGAACCTACATATTTGAAGTTATATACAAGGTGGAAAATACACCATGAGAAAATACTTGACGCAAAGTCCAATGCACCGCCTTGGAATCCGTCAGGAATCTTAACGGCAGCATCTCCTGTCTTGACGAATACGTCGTGGGCAGCCTGTGTGAAGAATGGAGCCAGGTCAGTTACAAAATAAAGACCAACGATGAGGCCAACCAATCCTATGAGGAATGTTTTCAATACGTTACCTTTTGTTATAGGAAGTACAGCTGGGAACAGATAGAACATTCCGGCTAGTGATGCCAATGGAAGGAACTGGTTTCCAGGAAGTATTACAGAAAGGAACAATGCTACAGGAATGAGCAACAGTGATACAACCAAAGTTGTAGGGTGACCGATAACCAAGGCAGGGCTCATACCAATGTTAAGGTTTGCACTGTTTTTGAATTTGCGTGCAATAAGTTCACGAGTCGCGTCAGAAATTGGACGAAGACCTTCGATGAACAATGAAGTGATACGTGGGATAAGTTCCATTACGGCACCCATCTTGATACCAAGTCCTAGAATTGCAGGAATGCTGTCAACCATTTCCTGACCGTTTTTACATGCAAGCATACCGATACCACATCCTACTACGATACCAAGGAAAAGAGGTTCACCCATGATACCGAATTTTCTCTTCATACCTTCAGCGTCGATGTAGAGCTTGTCGAATCCCGGAATCATATCCAATGCCTTGTTGATAACGATTGCGAATGGTACAAATCCCTGACAGAAAGGTTGTGGAATGGAAATTCCGTCCATCTTGTCATAATATCCCTGGAACTGCTTGCAAGTAAGGTCTGCCATTACAAGTGTGATGATATAACAGATGATAGCGGCAAAGAATCCCCACCATATATTTTCGGTTGCAAAATAAACTACCGCACCTATGAAAGCAAAATGCCAGTAGTTCCAAAGGTCAATGTTGACAGTTTTTGTAGTTTTAGTAAGAAGCATGACAATGTTTACAGCCAAACATACAGGAATTATAAATGCTCCTACAGAAGTGTTGTATGCTACTGAAGCGGCAGCAGGCCAACCCATATCAAAAATACCAAGACTTAAACCATAAATTTCTGTTACTCTTTTCAACGGATCACCAAGGCTGCTTGTCAACAATGCTGTCACTACAGACAAACCAACGAATCCGACACCTACCAACAAACCGCTCTTTAGAGCTTTACCAAATTTAATTCCAATACATAAGCCTAAGATTGTGAAAATAATAGGCATCATCACCGCTGCGCCTAGCCCGATGATGTAACTGAAAACTTGTTCCATGCTTTGTTTTTCTACAGTTTTTACTCTAATTAAGACTTAGTTATTTATTTTATTTGCCAAAAATAATGCCTTTTATTTTAATTTCCAACCGAAAACCGTTCTATTTTTGACTATTTTAAGTATTTGGGTGATATATAACATAATTTTTCGTTATCGCACACGGATACTGTGTTGTATTAATGACATTCAGACAAAAAAATATCACATGTATTAATTTTTCAATACATGTGATATTCTATTAGTTGGAAATGTAATCTTTATATGTGTTAAAGTTTATAGTCCCATTGTTCAAGTGCGAACGACCAATGTTTTTCCACCAGTTCTACAGTTTCCGGTTTGTATTGGTATTTGTTCTTTTTGTATCCTTTCTTCCGGCTTACATAAGCTTCTATTGCAGAACGTGCGTCATCAAAGCCCGGCAATGATAGTTTTCTGTATATCTCTTCTGTCATGTCGAAGGCATTCTGCTCATAGTCTTCAAATTTTACTTCCACGAGATTTCCTTCAGGAATGAACTTCTTGTCTTCTTCATATTTATGGTATAACTTGGAATAGACAGAAAGTATATTTGCCTGCAGGTCTTCATTGCTGATGTTTTGTAACATCAGAGGCTGGATGGTGTTTGTAAAGAAACTTCTTGTTGACTCAAACACAGTGTATGGATTACGCATCAGATAAATAAACTTTGCGTTAGGGAACATCTTTACCAATTCCTTCACGCGTCCTGTGTGAGGAGGATTTTTACTTAGGAATTGTGTTCCTTTGGTATTCCATAATGATATTTTTATAAGTTTTGTGAAAGTTTCCTCGAACACCTTAAGTTCTTCTTCACTGATGTCGTTGAATAGCAGATACTTGTCTGCATATTCCATCATGTGTTTCGGAAGGAACCAGAAATTGTAATATGTGTAAGGCATCATGTTTGCAAGGGCAAACTCTTCCTCCTGTGGAAGGTCAACTGCCAATTCCATATTGTCCGTAGGACGTTTGTCCGGCATCAGCCAGCTCATATTCTTTTTGAAGAATGGTTGTCCCCACATCATCAGATGAGGGAAAACTGTCTGATAGGTGGTATTATATCCGAAATGACTGTCGCAAGAGAACACATTGTGCATGAATGTTGTTCCGCTGCGCCAATGTCCTAATATGAATACCGGGTCGTGTTCAAGAGGCTTGTCTGCAAGAAGTTTTTCGTATCTCTTGTCCTGCAAAGGCTTAAGTGACGACAATAATCTGCACACAGACTTTGTAAGTCTGTATTTTGTCTTGAAACGGTCGTCAATAACTCTGCCTTTTGTTATTTGGTTGAAGGTTTTCCAGTCCGCTCCAACCAGTGGATTAACCGGTAATTTACTGAATTCTAGTAATCCCATTATTAGTTGTTTGTTTTTATTTTCTAATTTCTATATCAATACCCTGGCGAGACAATTCTTTTACAGCCTTTTCTATTGCCTCATAATGTTCAGGAGCTATACCCAGCTTAGGTAAGTTCAGAACTGGAAGTTCCATCTGGTTGTGCATATCTTTGTCTGCCACCTGATTAATAATCATACCTACAGCACTCGTATTGTTTGTTATCGGGTCAATAAGTATGAAAGCTCCGGTTGCCTTGTTGTCCGAGTATGCATCGAAGAACAGTTCCTTTGAAGAAGTAAGCACTACCTTTGCTATCTGGTTAAGCTGCATAGGTACGTCTTCTTTCTTAAGTCTTCCATTCTCTATACTGAGGTGTTCCATCGTGTTGATGTCAACCTTATATTCAATGCTGTCTATACGTGTACGGCTTGTGTTGGTTGTCTGTTTCAGGAAGAATGACTTCTCCATATCCATCTTTTCCTCGTCCATCCATACCAGCATAGCTTCAAAGTTACGTCCTATCATAGGAACATTGTCCGGATGTACAAGCATTTCTCCTCTTGAAACGTCTATTTCGTCTTCAAGTGTAAGTGTTACAGACATAGGAGGGAATGCGTAATCTATTTCGCCTTCATATGTCACAATACTCTTTACGTGTGATTTTTTGCCTGAAGGCAATGCTATAACTTCGTCTCCCTTGTGAATAACGCCTGACGCTACCTTACCGCTGAAACCTCTGAAATCAAGGTTCGGACGCAAAACGTACTGAACAGGGTAACGGAAATCTTTAAGATTATGGTCGTTTCCTATATGCACTGTTTCAAGATATTCAAGCAGTGATGTGCCTTCATACCATGGAGTACGGTCTGATTTCTCAACTACATTGTCACCTTCAAGGGCAGACAGAGGAATACATTGTATGTCCGGTATGTTAAGAGGTTCAACGAAAGTTTTGTAGTCGTTTACAATCTTGTCGAAAACATCTTTTGAGAAATCAACAAGGTCCATTTTGTTTACAGCCAGAACCACGTGCTTGATACCAAGCAGTGAAACCAGATATGAATGGCGTTTGGTCTGGGTGATAACTCCTGTACGTGCATCTACAAGGATGATTGCAAGGTTTGCTGTAGAACCGCCGGTAATCATGTTGCGGGTATATTGTTCGTGTCCCGGAGTGTCGGCAATGATGAATTTACGGTTGTTTGTAGAGAAATATCTGTATGCCACATCAATGGTTATACCCTGTTCTCTTTCAGCTTTAAGACCGTCCAAAAGCAAGGCATAGTCTATATGCTCACCTGCGTTACCAACTCTTTTGCTGTCACGTTCCAGTGCGTCAAGCTGGTCTTCGTATAGTTTTTTGCTGTCAAAAAGCAAACGTCCGATAAGTGTGGATTTACCGTCGTCAACAGATCCTGCGGTAAGGAAACGAAGCAAGTCTTTCTGCTCGTCTTTTTTGAGAAATTCTTCTATGGACATATTTCCGCGGCTTTCGCCTTCCATAGGATTTCCTGATTTGTTTTTATCTATAGTTTCCATTTTACTTAATTAATAATTAATAATTAAAAGTGAATAATGAACAATTAATAATTATAACAGAGGCGTTTTTAATTATTAATTCTTTAATTTTTAATTATCTAAAAATATCCTTCACGCTTCTTCTGCTCCATGCTGGCTTCCTGGTCGAAGTCGATAACACGGGTAGTGCGTTCGCTCTTTGTTGTGGTCATCATTTCTTCCACTATCTTCTCTATAGTGTCAGCCTCACTCTCTATGGCACCGGTAAGTGGCCAGCAACCCAACGTACGGAAACGTATCTTACGCATTTCTATTTTGTCCTTATACTTTTCAGGCAAACGGTCATCGTCTGGCATAATCAGCTGTCCGTCAATGTTTACTACAGGTCTTTCCTTTGCAAAATATAGTGGAACGATAGGAATATTCTCAAGTCGTATGTATTGCCATATATCAAGTTCAGTCCAGTTGCTCAGAGGGAATACACGGATGCTTTCGCCTTTTCTTATACGTGCATTATATATGTCCCACAGTTCAGGACGCTGGTTTTTAGGGTCCCACTGGTGGAATTCATTTCTGAAAGAGAATATACGTTCTTTGGCACGTGATTTTTCCTCGTCACGTCTTGCTCCGCCAAATGCCGCATCGAATTTATATTTATCCAGAGCATTAAGTAAAGCCTGTGTCTTCATCAGGTCAGTATGTACCTTACTACCGTGTGTAAAAGGTCCAACTCCAGCTTTGAATGCTTCCATATTGCTTTCCACAATAAGGTTCCAACCATATTTCTTGGCATACTCATCGCGGAACTGTATCATTTCCTTAAACTTCCATTTTGAGTCGATGTGCATCAGAGGAAAAGGTACTTTTCCCGGAGCAAAAGCTTTTTCTGCAAGACGTACCATTACAGAAGAATCCTTGCCTATACTGTATAGCATGACAGGATTTTCAAATTCAGCAGCCACTTCACGTATTATGTGGATTGATTCCGCTTCAAGTTCTTTCAAGTGGCTAAGTTTATATTCTTCGTTCATATGTTTTAGTTTTTAGTCTTTTTTGAATGATATTCTCGGAAGAATGAGTTCAAGTAATTTGTTTACAGATTCTTCTACGCTCAGTTTTGATGTGTCTATTGATAGGGCAGGGTTTTCCGGTGCCTCAAACGGAGCAGAAATTCCGGTGAAATTCTTTATTTCCCCACGTCTGGCTTTGGCGTAAAGTCCTTTTACGTCTCTGCGTTCACATTCTTCTATAGGGGTACTTACGAAAATTTCAAGGAAGTTTTCTTTTCCTATAATATTCGCTGCCATCTCTCTTAAGTCATTATTGGGACTGATAAAGGCAGCTATAGTAATAATACCTGTATCAACGAACAATTTACCTATTTCTGCTATTCGTCGTATGTTCTCAACTCTGTCTTCTTCGGAAAAGCCAAGATTATTGTTAATTCCGCTTCTGATGTTGTCGCCGTCAAGAATTCTGCATAACAGTCCGCGTTTTTGCAGTTCTCTTTCCAAAGCTATTGCTATGGTGCTTTTTCCGGAACCGCTCAGTCCTGTGAACCATATCATCACGCTATGCTGTTTCAGTAGTTCTTCTTTGTCGGCTCTGGTGAGCATCTTGTCGAATATCGGATAAATATTATTGTTATTCTCCATTTATATAACTTTTAAATTTATTCTCAGAATGGCCAGATTTGCGGTATGAGCAACACGGAAACAATGAATGTTATTATGTTCAGCGGCAATCCGACGCGTACGAAATCTGTAAACTTGTAATTCCCTATACCTTGCACTATGAGGTTTGTCTGATAACCTATGGGGGTGGAAAAGCTTGCCGATGCTGCTATGCACACTATGACGAAGAACGGCATAGGGTTTACCCCGAGTTGCTGTGACAAAGACAGCGCGAGCGGGAAAGAAAGAGCTGCTGCGGCGTTGTTCGTTATCAGTTCAGTGAAAATGTTGGTTATGATGAACATTGCGGCAAGCAGCACGTAAGGCCCGTAACTATGGCTCAGGCTTATTATGTGGCTTGCTATCAAATCGGATACTCCGGAATTCACCATTGCTTTACTTATCCCGAAAGCACAAGCAATGGTTATTAGCACATCCCAAGAGATGTATTTTGTATATTTTCGTGGAGGGAATATCTTTGTCCATGCCATAATTACGGTTGTTATTGACACGAAGAAAAACATATCCAGCTTAATACCTTCCGGCAATATCTTTTGTACGGCAGGCAATTCGCCTACAGTAGCTCCTATAATCATTATAAGCAGTAGTGTCAGTGCCAGCCACCTTTTCTTTTTGCCTACAGGCTCGAAATCTTTACCGTTGGCAAGCATTATGAAGACGGACGATTCGCCCCATGTCTTTATGAAACTGTCGTCGGCCATTATAACGAGTGTGTCGTTCTCGCGGAAATGCATTTTTGTCAGGTTGGTATAAGTGTTACCGTTCCTTCTAAGTTCTTTTATTTCCGCGCCATAATGGCGTTTGAAGTCAAAATCTGCAATCCTGCGGTTTATGCCAGGGAAGCGAGGGCCAATCACAGCTTCTATCGGATGTAGCGAAGGGTCGTCCTCGCCTGAGACGATTTGGTCCGGACGCTGTGCAGGAAGTAGCTTTTTGCTGAATATGAACAGGTAAATGATTCCGGCCAAGGCTACGAAAACGCCTATTTTCCCTAATTCGAACATGCTGAAGCCTTCCATTCCGGCATCTTGTATCATGCTGTGTACCACAAGGTTGGTCGAAGTGCCTATCAGGGTACACATGCCACCGAGTATTGTCACATATGATAGCGGGATAAGAAAATATGTGGCGGGCAGTTTTACGAAGTTTGCCCATCTTTTTATTATCGGGGCAAAAATGACCACCACGGGAGTGTTGTTGAGGAAAGCCGATATGAACGCAATGCTTGGCAGCATTCTGAGTTGTGCCTTGAAGACGTTTATATTCTTAACCGGTAATAACTTTTCAGTCAGTTTGGTCAGTGCCCCGCTTTGGCGGATGCCTTCACTCACAAGGAAAAGCATGGCCACCGTTATCATGCCTTTGTTGCTGAAGCCTTCTAATATTTCATTCGGGCTAAGTATTCCTGTACATAAGAATATGACTAGAACCGTAAATAAAATCATTCCCGGCCTCATTTTGTCCGCAATCAATGCGGCAAGCATTCCTACAAGTGAGACAAGAACTATAATTATTTCGTGCGACATTTCCTAATACTATCTTATTTGGCTATGAACCAAGGATTTAACAAATCTTCTTTATTGTATGTGAGAGGAGTTATTTCGTCCGTGTGATACACTTCTTTGCCTGCAGCCTTTATTATGGCGTGTCCTGCGGCAGTATCCCATTCCATTGTTGGAGCAAATCTGGGATATATGTCTGCCTTACCTTCGGCTATGAGGCAAAGCTTTAGCGAACTGCCTTTAGAAATTGTCTCTATTGACTTGTGCAGTCCCTTCATTTTTTCTATAAATTCTTCTGTTTCAGCTGAAAAATGTGAACGTGAAGCTACAACTACGAAATCCTTTCTCTCCTCATTTACAGGCAGCTTGCTGGCTCTTGATATTAAAGAATGGAAGTCTTCTTCTTCTTCCGATATTGATTTTATATTCTCCAGTTTGAATGCTCCGTATTCACAGTCGCCAATGTATAATTCTTCCCTTACCGGTATGTAAATTACTCCGGCTTGAGGAATACCGTCCTTTACATAAGCTATGTTTACGGTAAATTCGCCATTCTTTTTTATAAATTCCTTTGTTCCGTCCAGTGGATCTACAATCCATAACTCATTCCATTCCCTTCTTGTTTCATATGGAATCTTCTTTCCTTCTTCGCTTAGGATAGGAATGTCTGTTCCCGACAAAATACCACTTATTGTTTCATGTGATTTTTTATCTGCTATTGTCAAAGGTGAATTGTCGGCTTTCTTTTCTATTTCAAAATCTGCATCCGGATCAGTATAGACGCTCATTATTTTCGCACCGGCTTCTATTGCAGCACGGATTGCGACCATTAATATATTTTTATCCATAATCTATAAATCGCTGTAAAATAACAACTTTTTTTCTAATCGCCTGTAGTAGAAAACTCGTATTTACTGGACTAAGCCGTTTATTATAACTTATTTTAAGACTTCCCGCCTTATTGTTCTGTCGGTTTTGAGTGTTTCCACATTCTGAACATATAATATGCACAATGTGTAATGGCGAACACAAAGGATATTGCCAGCAATGTCTTGTCTGCTTCCCAGCCTACTGTCTGCTGATGCCATAATCCGGTTATAATACTAAGCACGGACAGTGATATACCCATAATATTTAGAATCATGTCGCCCTTTCTTATTTTTACTCCATGTTCCAGTTTGCTATGCTTTATACCATAACCCACATACACATCAAGACCTATAAGCATCCACAATACAAGTCTTATCCATGTATCGGCTGGCAAAAAGCACATCATACAGAGGCATGTCAGTATTCCGAGTATCGGAACAGCCGGTACAAACGGAGTTTTGAATGCTCTAGGTGCATCCGGCATAGTTTTGCGTACTACAAGTATTCCTGCACAAACCAGAGTAAACGCAAGAAGTGTGCCTATGCTTGTCATTTCTCCCGCCACCTGTGCTGGCACAAATCCCGCCAGTATGCTTACAATCACCATGAATAACAAATTACTGTGTACCGGGGTTCTTGTCTTCTCGTTTATTTTTGAGAAAAATTCAGGTAGTAGGCCGTCATGGCTCATGCTGAGAAATACACGGCTTTGTCCCATTAGCGTAACCATTATCACAGAGCAGTAGCCGAACAGAATGGCCAGTATTATGGCTTTGTTCAGCCATGGATATGCAGGCGTTATTATCCCTGCCGCATCAGCAGTACCCATATTTTCTATTGCTACGGCAACGGGGGCTATCCCTACATGACCTTTAAACTCGGTGTAATTGGCTACTCCAGTCATTACATGTGCAAATAATATATACAATACGGTACACACCAGTAGTGATACCAATATCCCTATCGGCATGTCTCTCTTAGGATTCTTTGTCTCCTGTGCGGCTGTACTTACCGCATCAAATCCAAGGAACGCAAAAAATACTATTGCAGCCCCTCTGAATATCCCGGATATTCCGAATTCTCCAAGCTTACCTGTGTTTTCTGGTATGTATGGCACATAATTTTCAGCCTGTATGAATTTCCATCCCAATGCTACAAATACCAGTATGACGGCTATTTTAAGAAATACTATCAGTCCGTTGAATATTGAACTGCCGGCAGTTCCGCGCATGAGTATTAAACTCATCATTATAACGATAAGTATTGCAGGAATGTTTACCACACCTCCGTCCCATGGACATGCTGTCAGATGGTGGGGTAGATTTATTCCTATGTTCTCCAGAAAGACCACCATATACCGGCTCCAGCTTATACTTACTGTCGTTGCGGCAACTGTATATTCCAAAACAAGATCCCATCCGATAATCCATGCTATAAGCTCGCCCATGGTGGCATACGAATATGTATATGCGCTTCCCGATACAGGAATCATTGAAGCAAATTCCGCATAGCATAATCCGGCAAAGCAGCATCCTATTGCCGCAATGATGAATGACAGAGTAATAGCCGGTCCTGTAAATTCGGACGCTACTGTTCCTGTGATGGAGAACAGTCCGGCACCTATTATTACTCCCACTCCCAATGCTACCAGACTAACAGGTCCAAGCACCCTTTTAAGTGTTTTGCTGCCTGATGCTAGTGCTTCTGCCTGAAGGCTTTCTATACTTTTTCTTATGAACAGTCCCATTTCGTTGTTGTATTTATTATGTATTATGTTTTGCAGGCTCGGCTATTTAAAATGCCGAACGGTATTTGCCTTCTTCCTTGTCTTCAAGAATATTCAGGTATGATGCGTATCTGGATTCGCTTATGTAATGATTTTCAACCGCTTCCCTTACAGCACATCCCGGTTCATGTCTGTGCGTACAGTTCCCGTATTTGCAATTGGCAGAGAATTTGAAAATCTCCTTGAAATAGTGTCCCACTTCTTCATCCTTCATATCCAGTGTTCCGAAACCTTTTATTCCCGGAGTGTCTATTATATAACCGCCGTCTTCTACCTGAAACATTTCGGAGAATGTAGTTGTGTGCATACCTTTATTATGTACAGTTGATATCTCGCCGGTTTTGAGCTTCTGGTCAGGCAATATAGCATTTATAAGAGTTGATTTACCTACTCCTGAGTTTCCGGAAAACAATGTAATTTTTCCAGCAAGAGCTTTTTTAATTTCGTCAACGCCGGTATTGTTCAGTGCCGAAACCTTATAACATGTATAACCTATGGTCGTATATAAGTTGATTAATCCTTCAAGATATCTGTTTTCATCGTCAGAGTAGCAGTCCGTTTTGTTGAAAACCAGACATACCGGTACACGATAGGCTTCTGCCGATGCCAGAAAGCGGTCAATGAATGTAGTCGATGTTTCAGGATAATTTACCGTTACTATCAGCATGCACTGGTCCAGATTAGATGCTATTATGTGCGATTGCTTTGACAGGTTTGAAGAGCGTCTTATAATATAGTTTTTGCGGTCTTCTATTTCAGAGATGAAAGCTGTACCTTCCTGATTGCGTATAATCTTCACACGGTCGCCCACAGCCACCGGATTTGTACTCCTGATGCCTTTAAGTCGGAAATTGCCTTTTATTTTGCATTCCACTGTATTCCCGTCGTCGGTTTTCACCAGATACCAACTACCTGTATTCTTTATTACTAAGCCTTTATCCAAAAGATTTCGTTTTTTGAATGATGAATATGTATTTTATATTAATGATAAAAAGAAGAAACTGCCTAAAACTATGTTTTGCCATTGTCCGGGCAGATTCTTCTTTTATTATGAAGTATGAATGATATACTCTGTATATTATACAGTCATTATTTCCTTATCCTTAGCAGCGAACATGTCGTCAATCTGTTTGATATACTTGTCGTGTATTTTCTGCAGTTTGGCTTCGCTGTTTTTCTGTTCGTCTTCCGGCATACCTTCTTTAACAGCTTTCTTAAGTGCGTCGATTGCGTCGCGACGTGCGTTACGTACACTTACTTTTGCTGTTTCCACTTCGCTTTTACACTGTTTAGACAGCTGTTTACGGCGTTCCTCAGTCAATGGAGGTATTCCGATACGTATGATTTCGCCATTGTTTTCAGGCATGATTCCCAGTTCAGAATCTATGATGGCTTTCTCTATGATGCGGAACATGCTCTTGTCCCAAGGCTTTATGGCTATGCTTCTTGCATCAGGTGTTGTCACTGCTGCCACATTGTTGATAGGTACCATGCTTCCGTAAGAGTCAACACGGATGCCGTCCAGTAAACGGATGTCAGCTTTTCCCGCACGGATATGTGCCAATGTCTCGTCAAGGTACATGGTTGCCATGTCCATTTTTTCTTCAGCTTCGCTGATTATAGTTTTTGAATCTGCCATTATTTTAAAAATTTTAGGTTATGCTGTTATATTATAATATTTTAAGTGAACAAAAGTATGAGTTTTTTTGCTCTTTTGCAATAGTTGAGCTAATTTACTTTGTATTACGCCTTAAAACAAACCATCCTGTCTGTTTCGGGTTTGAACCGGCAGCAAGACAGGATGGTCGTTATGATGATATGATAATATATTTTTTTATTCGTTAATCCCTATACTCAGCTTTCAATGTTCCGTTCTTATATATCAGAACTTTATATTCTGAATTTCCTTTATGCGCTTCAATTTCGAACCATTCTTCTTTAGGAGTTTCTACTGCGTCCGCTTCGTTGTCTGGATTGGAGTAATTTGCCTCTATGTAGTTCTTTACGCTTTCCGGCAGTTTCCCGTAACTTATTTCGTATTCAGTTCTTACCCATTCATTCTTGCCGTTGAAATATAC
Source organism: Candidatus Phocaeicola faecipullorum (assembly GCA_018884025.1). Lineage (GTDB taxonomy): Bacteria > Bacteroidota > Bacteroidia > Bacteroidales > Bacteroidaceae > Phocaeicola > Phocaeicola faecipullorum. The sequence continues at coordinate 1,457 of JAHLFB010000215.1, read as the reverse complement.
GTCTTTCTCTATTCCGTCATGGTATATCTCAATCTCGGTTAGTCCGTCATCATTTCCTTTTTCTTTAATAATCGCCCCTGGGTATCTTTCGTCTATTACGGCCTGTATTGATGAGTTTGTTGTCATACCTCCGTTTATTTCATCGCTGAAATCTGGTTTTGAGTTCATTATCTCACCGTTGGCGTTAAAATAGAGTTCTACATCATCGTCATACCTTCCTTCTATTTCGACACTGAAGAAATTACCTTTTGACGCTGTTTCGTAATATTCTATATCGTCAATCCAATAGTTTGGGTAATTGCTGTTAATGTAGCTCAAGGTTTGTTCCGGCAATACTGAAGAATTTCTGTTGTAGTCTTTCTTTGTATATATCCATTCATTACCAGAAGTCAGTAATGCTTCATGTTTCATGTTCTCATATACAAATTCTATTTCTATACATCCGTCTTCGTGGTCCAAATCTATAATCTTTGCTCCAGGATATTTACTGTCAACCCATGAATAAACATCATTTGCCGGTTGTGAAGGAAGAAGTTCCGTATAATCCGGGTTTTTGTCAGCGTCCAGTACCTCTTTTACCAATACTCCTTCTCCTGTATAATACAGGTCAGCCTCTGTCTCTGTTCCGTTTTCTTTCTTTTCCACTTCAATTACATAAAGCGTGAGATTTTCTCCGTTTCTTTTTATGACATCCACCTCATCCTCTTTTGTCCATGGAGACTGTGAATACGTACTTTCGTTGAATGCAGTGATTACAGCTTGTGGAAGTTCGGAAAAGTTTATGTCATATTCATGCATCATAAACTCTGCGGTAGTTTTCTCAAACCATGCGGTGTAATCAGTTTTATTACCGCTTCTGCTACCGTTCCAGTCGAATGATACAATTGCATAATTCCCGTTTGTAGTCCACGATACATCAGTAGCCCCCGGAAATTCACGCTCGAATGCTGAATACACGGCATTGTCTATTTGGTTGTCATTGTTGTGCTTGTCGCATGAAGTAAATACAAGCGTGCCGCACAGTAGGGCTGCTGTGGTAAGTTTAATTTGCTTCATAATAAATTCTGTTTTATTGTTACGATGCAAACTTAATATTGAAAACTGAAAAGATTTAGGAATTTCTATGTTTTGAAACGCTTCGTCATTTGAATTAAAATGCTTCGTCGTTTTATGTCGAATGACGAAGCGTTTTTGTCCATATATTATATAATGTGTATCAATAAATGTTATAGTAATGTAATAGATAAAAATATTTATTTGCTATTAGTTGATATTCAGCCGTTTGTGTATAGATATGTAATTTTTTTTGAAAAAAAGTGTGTGAAAGTATTGCATGAATGAAAAAAGTGCGTACCTTTGCACCCGCAATCGAAAATGATACGGTTGCAAAACAATAAGTTCTTTGAAAGATTTTATATAAACAAACAGAATGTAGTACAGGCGTCACACATTAAATA
>JAHLFB010000214.1 GCA_018884025.1 Candidatus Phocaeicola faecipullorum | reverse complement strand
CCGTGGTGTTCACGGAAACTACGCAATGCAGCCTCGCAGGAGGCCTCGTCTGGGTATTGACGGTAAAAATCAAGCAGGGTCATATCATATACGTTTTTATTGTCCATACATCTCGCATCAAGCATAAAGTGTTCCAATACACGCCTATCGGACATCTTGGCGGTTTAAACTTTGCTAATTTGGGAACATGCGGACATTCATAATATATAAAGAAAAACGGAAGAGTGAATAATGAATGACGGCAATGCCCTGTCTGCCATTCATTATTCACCCTTCAGTTACTGTTTTTTCATCGTGCAGCGTTTGCGCGTCTTGCGGTCGCAGTAACGCTTGCACTGCGCACATATATCGTAGCCTAACATCGCCCCCAGTATGAAATCTTCTTCGGGCGTGAGCATGTTCAGCGGGCGGGTCACCATCAGACGGATGGCTTCGATGCACTCCGCCTTGCCGAAAAACAAGTTGATGCGCTCGCCGTCCACGGGCTGGATAACGAAACGGATATGCTGGCTTTTCAGGCGGTTTACGGCAAAGTCTTCGTACTTCTTGTTGGTGGTGTAAAGCACCATCTGGCGCACGCCTTTCTTAAACTCGTAAACGTGGTTGAGGAACACTTTCAGTTCGGAAGGATGAATATCGGGGGTTATCATAGGCTTTTTCGATTTATATATGTGTCAGTGAAACTTCGTTAGAAACAGAGAGAAAAGGGTTATGCCAAGTCAGCTTTCAGCAGGTCGGTCCATGCCGATACGCGCGCCTCGGTTTTGTCGCTTTCGTTCATTTCGTCGATAGCCAGCCCTACAAACTTTCCGTCTGTCACGGCGATAGACGAGCTATACGTATATCCGGTGTCGGGCACAGCCCCCACGAAACGGCATCCGCTGTCTTTCAGGTCTTCGTAGATAACCCCCATGCCGTCGCAGAAAGTATCGGAGTAAGATTCCGAGTCGCCGCAGCCGAACAGGGCAATCACTTTATCGGAGAGGTTCATCCCTTTCAACACCTTAACACCGTCGTACCAGTCGTCTTGCAGTTCGCCGTCGCCCCATGTCGAAGTACCCAGCACCAATGCTTCGTAACTCCCGGCAAGCTCGGCAGTCATCTTGCTCACATCGTGCACATCGGCAGCAGCCACACCTAATTTTTCAGCAATCATGCGTGCAACAGACTCGGTAGTGCCTGTTGTAGAACCATAAAAAATACCAATTTTTTTCATTGTCTTCATTATTAAAATTCGATACCGCAAAGTAACAGCATCGCAGGCAGTTATGAAATACCTAAAAATTGGGATTTTTCAGTTCGTGCGGAAAAGAGAACTAACTACAAAGGGAATCTGTATAAGACGGATTCATTTTCATTTTCCCTTACTCCATACAAATAATTTTTGTCTACGCAAAATGTATTGACAGGGAAAGGCAGGATATACTTCCGTACTTTATTACCCGTCCAGTCAAAACACAATACTTCACTGGATGCGCCTCCCTGCATGTCAAACTCATTCACGCTTAAAGGAGAATAAAGGAAGCAAATCAACTCATCCGAAACTGCCATTGCACCCAGCCCCATAATGCTTGCATCGTAATCCAATCCATACCGATTATTCCTCTTTACCACCTGAGGAGGATTACTGAACGCACTTACATAAATCCGGCTCACGCTATCTTCCGTACATTGGTATATTTCAAAGACATCCAAGTAAAAAGTCTGTACGACAAATTTTCCACCTTTCGATTTCAACTTGCATTGAAACACGTTTCCCTTGAACAGACCGTCTAAAGGTTCTGTCGGGAAAGGATAATCAAAAAGACATTCGCGTATGCTGTCTCGACGGTCGATGATACCTAAACGTCCTTTCGAAAAAGCTCCTCCGAAAATTTTGTATCCTCCGGATAAAGTAAAAACAACAGGACGGAAATCTACATTATAAGGATAGGCTTCCTTTCTTATCGCAATGGAATCTTCTGAAAGAACACCGGATAACGGCACATAAACAAGATTCTTTTTCATTTGCTCCATAAAAACCAAAGAAGAATCCGAAAAGATGAATCCGCCTCCAAAATCAAGAAACTCGTTCGGTCCTTCTCCCATTCTCCCCCATCTCTTCAACAATCGCCCATCACCTGCATCTATAAAAGAGAAATTATATTCGTCATTCCGGTGAGACAACGCTATGATTCCATCTGAAATTTCCATATCGGTAACCGGTCCGAACAAACAATCCCTGTCGGAATACAGGCTATCGTATTCCGTTATTTCGACCACATCATTAAAATCTGCTACTCCTCCTTCTGACCGGGGAGTGCATGAAAAGCACAAGACACTAAGAAAAGCAACTATCAATACTTCGTTTTTCATAACGCAACTTCTTTCTCTGATAATAATATTTCTGAAATACAGTAACGAGCGTTGCCAAACAGCCGTCTATCCTCTTAGACACCATTTGACTACGCTCATAAAAGAAATTATACATCACGTACAAATTTTACCACCTAGCATTATATCGTATTTTATCTTTTGACGGATCTGTTGGATGCAGAGCCCAACATTGAGAACTAGCAGGAATACAATCACTCACATCAGCTTGTTCCCCTTGCGCCAACGCTTCCACATTAGCTAATGCTATATCAGACATAGTATTTTCCCTTTGCACAGTATAAGCACCTATACCTGCAACAGTTATAATAGCAGTAACTGCCATAATTTTAATTGCATTTTTCATTGAATTAATCTTTTCTTTTTAATTTATAAATTCATAATTTTCTCACATTATTTTTTCATGAAACAAGCAAACACATTACCCAATCAAATAAAATTTTAACTTTACAATCACCTCCTTTCTATATAAGAATTACAGGACATATAGTACTCACAAATCCATGATGTCAAGTGCTTATTTTACATAAACAACTCTCCACAAGACTAATCTAATAATACAAACAGGCACAAATATCCATTTATAAAAAGTCATACGATTAATTCAAACTATAGCCGCTCAACACATACATCACCTTTGAATGGTCAATAGGACAATTTACACTACCTACTCCCACACAATCCATATTAACCGATTCCCGACCAGCCAAAGCCTCCACATTTTTCAACATTAAATCACTCGACATTCTCCTATCTGTATGCATATAAGAAATAGACACGACAGCAATAATCATAACTATCACACAAAAAAACATTTTTTTCCTCATAATAAGTTCATATAAAAATAATTCCTACATCTCTTTTTTATCCATGTTGTAAAATTCCACAAAAGATTTGAAGTGACCAACTTTTCTACCTTACAAAGTCTTACATCAAACTCATAAATACTTTAAAGCTGTCTTTTCTAAGATATTGTAAGATTTTAATCCTTTAGTTCAGAAGTTGTAAGGCGATAACTTCCCCCCTCATTTTTAATAGTAAAGGAAGAAACTTTTGTCATTTTTTCACGTAAACGATGAATAGTTGTATAAACAGAACTATTACTCTCCACTTTTGCAGACCACAAGGCTTCTTTTAAACGATCTATAGAAATTGCTTCATTTTTCGCATTAACAAGCATCCATAACAATTCATTCTCCAACCTCGACAACTTCCCCTTTCGAGTTCCTTTTTGCAATATTCCGTGTTCCTTATCAAATAACGTTCCATCCGGCAACTGACAACACTGTGCATAGG
>JAHLFB010000213.1 GCA_018884025.1 Candidatus Phocaeicola faecipullorum | reverse complement strand
CTCCTACAAGGTATTGAATGACATTCTCAACTGCCGCAGGCCGATTACTACGCAGACAGCGATGCTCTTCGAGGCAGCTTTGGGTATCAGTGCTTCGCTACTGATGCGGATGCAGCTTGATTGCAATATGCGGCAGGCGGCTGCTGACCCCTCTTTTATGGAGCGTCTGAAGCAGGTACGCAAGTATGCCGCCATGCTGTAGCTCACGTTACACTGAAAGTTTCCCGTCCCGCTTCTCCCGATAAAGGGGAAGATGGGACGTTTTGGGGAAGAAGGAAATGACATAGAAAGAAATAATAGAATATAAATACCTGCTTTCGGATATTTTCATTATTTTTGTACAAAGTAGAAGAGAATACTGCTTAGGAACTAATAACAAACAACTAAGAACTAAAAACTCATTTTTAATTCTTAATTATTAATTTTTAATTGACCAACATGAAATACCCTATAGGAATACAAAGTTTTGACCGCATAATCGAAGACGGTTATGTCTATATAGACAAGACAGACATGATCTATTCACTTGCGCAGGAGGGTTCTATATACTTCCTGAGCCGTCCTCGCCGTTTCGGGAAAAGCCTGTTAGTCTCTACACTGAAGAATTATTTTCTTGGCAGAAAGGAACTGTTCAGGGGGTTGAAGATAGACAGTCTGGAAAAGGACTGGAAGGTCTATCCTGTGTTCCATATGGATTTCAACGGAGGAGAATATACTTGTCCCGGTTCATTGAGAGATGCCATTACGGGTTATATCTCCGATTGGGAAAAGGAATATAGCATAGAAGACGGTTCCATGGATATTAACCTCGGACTGCGTTTCAGGAGGATTCTTGCCAAAGCCCACGAACAGAGCGGACGCCGTGCCGTGGTGCTAGTGGATGAATATGACAAACCGATATTGGATGTTCTGGACGTTGACAGGAACTTGGAGGAAGAACACCGAAATATCCTGAAAGGTTTCTATTCTGTGTTCAAGGGGGCTGACGAGCATCTGCAGTTCGTATTCCTGACGGGAGTGACAAAATTCTCTCAGGTAAGCGTGTTCAGCGGTTTCAACCAGCCTAAGGATATCAGTATGCACGGCAAGTATGAGGCTCTTTGCGGTATAACTCAGGAGGAACTTGACGCTACCTTCAGAGAACCTATTGAGAACATGTCAAAGGTTTACAGATGCTCGTACGAGGAGATGCGTGACCGGCTTAAAGCGCAGTACGACGGCTATCACTTCAGTGACCTTATGACCGACATATACAATCCGTTCAGCCTGCTTAATGCTTTTGATGCGGAAAGAATCTCCGATTATTGGTTCAAGAGCGGCACTCCTTCATATCTTATCCGTCTGCTTTCACATTCGGATGAGAATATGAACGACATCACCGGCAAGTATTATGCCCCCAAGGAGTTCATCGACTACAAGGCTGACGTGGAACAGCCTCTGCCGATGATTTACCAAAGCGGCTATCTCACGATAAAGGAGTTTGATATGGATTTCGGATTGTTCCTTCTTGATTACCCTAACAAAGAGGTAAAAGAAGGTTTCCTTTCATTGATAGCCTCAAAATATTTTGATAATGGTGACAGGATATATCCGTGGATAAGGGAAGCTGCCGTTCTTTTGCGGAGAGGTGACACGGAAGGTTTCCGTACCGGTCTGACATCTTTCCTTGCCAGCATCCCCTACACTATGCGCCGCAAGGAGAACGAGCGTGAGAGGGAGCGTTATTTCCATTATACCTTCTACCTTATAATGCGCCTTATAAGTGTTTATACAGTTTATACAGAGAAGGTCCAGAGCCACGGCCGTGTGGACTGCATAGTAGAAACTCCGGAGTATGTATATATCTTCGAGTTCAAGCTTGACGGTACGGCAGATGATGCTATGCGCCAGATAGAAGAAAAAGGCTACGCCCGTGAATATGAATCTGACAGCCGCAAACTTTATAAGATAGGCGCTGTATTCTCTTCGGAAACGGGAACGATAGGAGACTGGAAAATGGTTTGTGGAAATTGTTGAGCGAAGCAAAGTAGCTGTAGCGATTGTGTGATGATGATTTTTACAACCTTTATGATTTTCTGTTTATGTATATTTCCTGAATTTTTTGTACTTTTGCCTCGCTAAAACTAATTTAATTGCTATAAAAAGAATGGGAGGTTTTTTTGGAACAGTCTCTAAGGCTGAATGTGTGACCGATTTGTTTTACGGCACAGATTATAATTCTCACCTGGGCACCAAACGTGCCGGAATGGCTACTTATTCTGCCGGTGAGGGTTTCATGCGCGCTATCCACAGTTTGGAAAGTTCTTATTTCCGTACTAAGTTTGAACCGGAACTGCCACAGTTTAAAGGAAATGCGGGTATCGGAGTGATAAGCGATACCGATCCGCAACCTATAATGATAAACTCTCACCTGGGCAAGTTCGCGATAGTTACAGTGGCTAAAATAAATAATGAAGAGGAGTTGGTGAATGAACTTCTTGCATCGAATATGCACCTGTCAGAGATGACAATGAATAAAACCAACCAGACAGAACTCATCGCATTGTTGATTGTTCAGGGAAAGGATTTTGTGGATGGTATAGAGAATGTATTCAATAAGATAAAAGGTTCTTGCTCCATGCTTCTGCTTACTGAAGACGGAATTATCGTTGCACGCGACAAATGGGGACGTACTCCGATTATCATAGGTAAGAAAAATGGTGCATATGCTGCTACAAGCGAGTCTAGCAGTTTGCCAAACCTTGATTTTGAAATAGAAAAATATGTCGGCCCTGGAGAAATTATCCGTATGCGCGCCGATGGACTGGAGCAGATGCGCAAACCTAACGATAAGATGCAGATCTGCTCTTTTTTGTGGGTTTATTATGGCTTCCCTGTTTCTTCATACGAAGGTAAAAATGTGGAGGAGGTGCGCTTCTCATGCGGATATAAGATGGGACAGACCGATGACTCCGAAGTGGACTGCGCATGTGGTATTCCTGATTCGGGCGTAGGTATGGCGCTAGGTTATGCTGAAGGAAAGGGCATTCCTTATCATCGTGCTATAGCTAAATATACTCCAACATGGCCGCGTAGCTTTACTCCAAGCAATCAGAGTATGCGTTCGCTGGTGGCAAAGATGAAACTTATTCCTAACCGTTCTATGCTTCAAGGTAAGAGACTGTTGTTCTGTGACGATTCTATTGTACGTGGTACTCAGCTTCGCGACAATGTGAATATTCTATACGATTACGGAGCTAAGGAAGTGCATATGCGTATCGCGTGTCCGCCGCTTATCTACGGATGTCCGTTCATAGGTTTTACCTCGTCGAAGAGTGATATGGAACTTATAACACGCCGTATAATAAAGGAAATAGAGGGCGACGAGAACGCAAAACTTGACAAGTATGCTACTACAGACTCGCCTGAATATAAGGAACTGGTGGAACGTATCAGGGCACGTTTCGGACTGACTTCGCTGAAATTCAATACTCTTGAGACGCTTATCGAGGCTATAGGACTGCCTAAGTGTAAGGTTTGTACACACTGCTTTGACGGCTCAAGCTGTTTCTGATGCGTATATCATAACGGTATAAAAAAACTCCGCAAGCAATTGACCTTGCGGAGTTTTTTGTCTTTATAATGTTTTATCAGAATGCTTCTGTCATGTTTACATAGAAAAGGTTCTGTTTGTTTACAAAGTCTCGGCCTATGTCGAGTCGGAAGTTCATTCGTGGTTGTACCTCTACTCTCAAGCCTACACCTGCGTTAGGCAATACTCCTTCAATCTTTCCAGGGTTAGGACCCATGAAACCGGCTCCTCCCCACACTACGTAGCCTAACCGATTGATAATCTTTTTCCACAGATTGCTCTTGTCGGTGTTGAACATCTGACGGTATTCAAGCAGCGCCAGATGGGATGACTTGTCGCGGAACTGTCCCATGTAGTATCCACGAAGATCGAAAGGAGTACCGCTGAGTACGTATTTGTTTATTGGAATGTTGCTTCCGAATACGTTTTTGCTCTGAACTGTCCACGCAAGCACTTTCCTTTTGCCTACGGTCCTGTATTGGCGGTAGTCTAACTCCATACGGTAATAATTGTCGTCGCCTCCGAGCCATTTCTGATACATTATTCCACGGAAATCGAGATAGAGTCCTTTGTATGGATTGGCAGGAATGTCTCTGGTATCATAACTTACCATGAAACCGACACCAGAACTCAGATTGCTGTAACCGTCGGCTGTTCCTCCGGCACGTATGTAGTCTTTGTCCTGCGTTATTCCTGCGGCTACGTTCATCATGTGGTCATAGTTGACGTCAATCTGCGGACCGGCAAAGAAATTGCTTTCCTTGATGCGGAAAAGAAACCATGGGTTTATCTGGATTCCGCTGTATTTGTACTGGCTGGTCTCTTTGCTGCGGACATAGTTCTTGTTTGTGGTGTATCCTACACCGTAATAGTTTTCCTGTGTGTTTTTATAAATGAATTGTCCGAAGATGCGGAACTTGTCGTGTTTGAAAAACAGTTGAGGTTTTACCACTATGTTCAATCCTCCGTTGAACATTACTGCCAGCGATGCCGGTACTACTGAACGCCGCATGGTGGTGTCCTTTGGGTTCATGCTGAAAGTGACAAGTGCGCTACCGCCTATCAGAAAACCGAAATCGGGAGTGTAACTCGGACCTCCGAGTATATTATAATGTACGTTTCTGTTGGCTTTTTTCTGTTTCTTGAGTTCTTTTTTATTAAGAAAAACGTCGGTTGTGTCACCTGCTATGGGTATGCCTTGTTTTACGATTTCCGGTTCTTGACCTAAAACTTTGACAGGAAGCGCCAGTAAACACGCTATCAACAATGATGTGAGATATAATTTCATTCTATAAATTTATTTTGCCGCAAAAATACTAAACTTATAGGACACTTACATGTTCTTTTAATAAGAGTTTTTGGTTTTTAGGTCTTATTTGTTTTAAATGAGTTTCCATGTATGAAAAATTACCAAAAAAGGGATATCTAGTTTTGTTATTCAAAACCATTTTTTTAACTTTACAACAATGAATATTTTAACATAGAAAAAGCATGACAGTAATTGACAGATTTTTAAAGTATGTGACTTTTGACACCCAGTCGGATGAAAACACAGGCGTTACTCCAAGTACGGAAAAACAAATGGTTTTTGCGAAGTATCTAAAAGAGGAACTTGAAAAACTGGGACTTGAGGATATATCTCTTGATGATAACGGTTATCTGTTTGCCACATTGCCGGCAAATGTTGATAGACCAGTGCCGGTAATAGGTTTCATAGCACATATGGATACCAGTCCGGACATGAGTGGTGCGGGAGTGAAGCCGCGCATTGTGGAGAAATATGACGGCAAGGATATCGTTTTGTGCAATAAGGACAATATAGTATTGTCACCGGCGCAGTTTCCGGAACTTCTGGACCATAAAGGGGAAGACCTCATAGTAACAGACGGACATACGCTGCTCGGAGCTGACGACAAGGCTGGTATAGCGGAGATAGTTTCGGCAATGGCTTACCTGAAGGAGCATCCGGAAATAAAGCATGGAAAAATACGTATAGGATTTAATCCTGATGAGGAAATCGGTCTTGGAGCACATAAATTTGATGTGGAAAAGTTCGGGGCGAAATGGGCTTATACCATGGACGGAGGAGAAGTGGGAGAGCTGGAATTTGAGAATTTCAATGCTGCCGCAGCTAAGATAACCATTAAGGGAAGAAATGTTCATCCGGGATATGCGAAGAACAAGATGATTAACTCTATGCTGGTGGCCAACGAATTTATGTCGATGCTGCCTGCTGACGAAACGCCTGCCACAACTGAAGGATATGAGGGATTTTATCATCTGGTAGGTATGAAAGGTGAGGTGGAACAGTCTGAATTGTCGTATATCATACGTGACCACGACCGTGCGATCTTTGAAAAGCGTAAGGCTTTTGTGAAAAAATGCGCTGACGAGATTAATGCCAGATATGGAAATGAGATTGCTACGGTAGAGATTAAAGACCAGTATTACAATATGCGTCAGGAAGTTGAACCGCTGATGCACATTATAGACATTGCTTTTGGCGCTATGAAAGAGGCCGGAGTCGATCCGAAAGTGAAGGCTATTCGTGGAGGTACTGACGGAGCACAGCTGTCGTTCAAAGGCTTGCCGTGTCCGAATATCTTTGCAGGAGGATTGAATTTCCATGGAAGATATGAGTTCGTGCCTGTTCAGTCTATTGAGAAAGCTGTTAAGGTAATAGTAAAAATAGCTGAACTGACAGCAAACAGATATTGATATATTTATATATTCTTAAGTTGATAAGGTTTCATTTTCATAAGGAACCTTGTCAACTTGTTTATTTCAGATATTAATAACTCACAAACTTAAAACTTATACTAATGAAAACTACTCCGTTTACAGAGAAGCATATAGCTCTTGGGGCTAAAATGCATGAGTTTGCAGGCTATAACATGCCTATCGAATATTCAGGTATTATCGACGAACATCTTACTGTATGCCAGGGTGTGGGAGTTTTTGATGTTTCTCATATGGGCGAATTTTGGGTGAAAGGACCGTCGGCACTTGAATTTATTCAGCAGGTTACATCTAATAATGCAGCTGTTCTTACTACGGGAAAGATTCAGTACACATGTTTTCCAAATGAAAAAGGCGGTATAGTGGATGATCTCCTGGTCTATGCCTATGAACCTGAGAAATATATGCTTGTGGTTAATGCAGCCAATATAGAAAAGGACTGGAACTGGTGTGTATCGCATAATACGGTAGGTGCCGAACTGGAAAATTCGTCCGATAATATCGGTCAGCTGGCCATACAGGGACCGAAGGCTATAGATACATTGCAGGAACTTACAAGTCTTGTTTTGGCAGATATACCTTATTATACATTCAAGGTAGGTGAACTGGCAGGAGTGAAGAACGTGATTATATCGAATACCGGATATACCGGTGCAGGAGGTTTCGAGCTGTATTTCTATCCTGAGGATGCCGACAGGATATGGAATGCCGTTTTTGAGGCAGGAGAGGAATTCGGTATAAAACCGATAGGGCTTGGAGCGCGTGACACACTGAGACTGGAAATGGGATTTTGTCTTTACGGAAATGATATTGACGATACTACTTCGCCTATCGAGGCAGGACTTGGCTGGATAACAAAATTTGTAGATGGAAAGAACTTTACAAACCGTGAGGCTCTTGAAAAGCAGAAGGCTGAAGGAGTGAAACGTAAACTCGTAGGATTTGAGATGATTGACAGGGGTATTCCGAGACATGGATATGCATTGACAGATACGGAAGGCAATGTGATAGGAAACGTTACATCAGGTACTATGTCGCCTACACGCAAGATTGGTATAGGAATGGGATATGTTAAGACCGAGTTTTCAAAGCCGGGAACGGAGATTTTCCTTGACAACAGGGGACGTAAGCTGAAGGCAGTGGTGGTGAAGCCTCCTTTCAGAAAATAGCATTTTATCTTTTTGATATATTTAAGCGGAATTTTATGTGATATTTTTACATGAAGTTCCGCTTTTGCTATTATTTTATTTATTAATTTTGCGCTTGCAACAACTGTATATGATAGATTATGTCAAATTTGGCTCCTTTGATAAGTGATCTGGCATTGATACTGATATGTGCCGGAATAATGACTTTAGTGTTCAAGAAACTGAAACAGCCGCTGGTGTTGGGATATATAGTAGCCGGTTTTCTGGCAAGCCCTCATTTTACTTTTACTCCTTCAGTAACGGATGCTGACAGTATAAAGACATGGTCTGACATAGGTGTTATATTCCTTTTGTTTGCGCTCGGTCTGGATTTCAGCTTCAAGAAACTGATGAAGGTTGGAGGCTCGGCTGTAATTTCTGCATGTACGATAATCTTTTGTATGATAGTTGTCGGTATTTTTGTAGGGTGGACTTTCGGATGGAAACAGATGGACTGTATCTATCTAGGAGGAATGTTGGCAATGTCTTCTACCACTATAATCTACAAGGCTTTCGATGACCTTGGAATGAGACAACAGAAGTTTACAGGACTGGTTCTGAGCATTCTTATTATTGAGGATATCCTTGCCATTGTGCTTATGGTTATGCTTTCCACTATGGCGGTGAGCAAGAACTTTGAAGGCATGGAGATGGTTGGAAGCATATTGAAGCTGGTTTTCTTCCTTATATTGTGGTTTGTGGTTGGTATGTATCTTATACCTACATTCCTGAAGCGTTCGCGCAAGCTGATGAGCGATGAAACACTTTTGATTTTTTCGCTGGGTATGTGTTTCGGTATGGTGGTATTGGCAGCAAAGGTTGGTTTCTCGCCTGCTTTCGGAGCGTTTATCATGGGATCTATATTGGCGGAAACACTTGATTCGGAACGTATCGAGAAACTTGTGGCTCCGGTAAAGGATTTGTTTGGAGCTATATTCTTTGTATCAGTGGGTATGATGGTCGATCCTCATCTGATAGTGGAATATATATGGCCTATAATAGCAATAATAGTTGCAATATTGCTTGGGCAGACCATTTTCGGTACTTGCGGCGTGCTTCTTTCCGGGCAGTCGCTGAAGACATCTATGCAGTGCGGATTCAGCTTGACTCAGATAGGTGAGTTCGCGTTTATCATTGCGTCTCTCGGAGTTAGCCTGAATGTGACAAGCGATTTTCTGTATCCGATTGTTGTTGCGGTATCGGTGATTACAACTTTCCTTACACCGTATATGATAAGACTGTCTGTGCCGGCATATAATTTTGTTGACAAGCGTATGCCTCAGAAATGGAGACGGTTGATTGACAGATATTCCGGCTCTACTCATCCAGCCAATTATCAGAGTAACTGGAAATCCCTGATTACGGCTATAGTACGTATTACGGTAATATATTCGGTATTGTCGATAGCTGCCATTTTCATTTCTTTCAGCTTTATACTTCCTTTGTTGGTTGAGGCTCTGGGAGAGAAATTGGGCAGCTGGGCAGGAGCGGCTATAACAATTGTGATAATAGCTCCTTTTTTGCGGGCAATGATTATGAAAAAAAATCATTCTATCGAGTTTAAAGCTTTGTGGAAAGACAGCAGGTTTAATCATGCTCCGCTGATATCGGTTATCATACTGAGGATTGTTATAGGTGTTTTCTTTGTAATATATGTGATAAACCATATATTCAAGGCTTCTGTCGCAATAGCTGTGGGAGTAGCCATAGTAGTTATTTTGGCAATTATATTCTCTCGTTTCCTCAAGAAACAGTCTATTTTGATGGAACGTACTTTTGTACAGAATATGAGGTCGAAAGATATGTTTATGGTTTATCGTGGCGACAAGAAACCTGAATATGCCGGCAGGTTGCTGGACAGGGATATACACCTGACAGACATAAAGATTTCGGCAGACTCTCTTTGGGCTGGTCTGACACTTATGGAACTTAATCTGGGTAAGAAGTTCGGGGTACATGTGGCATCTATAATCAGAGGTACTCACAGAATTAACATTCCAGGAGGGCAGACAAGGATATTTCCGGGTGATACCATTCAGGTGATAGGTTCCGACTCTCAGCTTTCTGCCTTTGCCGAACATGCGGATGCTGTTTCTGAAGGATGCGTAGATGATGATTTTGAGAAGAAGGAAATGCTGCTCAAGCAGTTTGTGGTTACAGCAACTTCCAAGTTTGTAGGAAAGACGATACGCGAAAGCGGGATAAGAAACAAATATCATTGTATGGTGGTAGGTATAGAATCGTCTAATGACATATCGTTACATTCGCCTGATGTGGATGTTCCTCTTAGGGAAGGAGACATAGTGTGGGTAGTAGGCGAGGAGTCCGCTTTGAAGGAATTATTCGAGGCCTGATAGTTTATTCATGTATATAACACTTAAAAGACTAAAAAAATATATTTGATTTAGGCTTACATTGATTAAAAATGAGGTTGGTTTTGTATCTTCGTGATAATATTAACCTTATTTTATTTTTATGTCTTTAAATAGCCTGGTCAGAATTCTGATATGTATCCCCTTTTTTACGTTTGTATTGTCCTCATGTAATAAAAACGATGCCGAGATAAGGAGTGCCGTGAAGGTATTGTCTTTGGTAGGTGAGTTATGCAGGAAAGACAGTTTGCCTGCAAATGACTCAATACTGAATTTCCATGTAAAAGTGTTTTCAAGAGAGGAAATGGACTCGTGTCTGGCTATGGCATATTTCTATCAGGGGGAAATACAGAGAAAGAACTTTTATCTTTTGAGGGCGATAGACAGTTATTTGCTTGCTAAGGATTATGCGGGTGGAGACAGCATGTTGCATTTCAGAATAAACCTTGAACTTGCTAAGATTTACAGGTTTAAGATGAGACATGACATGGAAGCCTCATACATAAACTCAGCCGAAAGGCTTCTGAAAACTATAGGCGATACTTCTGCCTATGTGGAATATCTTCATGAAAAGGCTTTATATTACAGAAATATGAACGATATGGAAAATGTCTATTCTGCATTCAGGGAGGCATTATCCTATACTGAAGACGGCAGTAGAATAAGGAATGATATATATAAACATTTGTCTGAAGCTTATTTGGTTTCTGGTATTGCGGACAGTGTCGTCTATTTTGCCGATAAAGCTCTTGAAGATTGTCATTCCATAAAGTTGAAATCTGAACTTCAGTTGACAAAGGGATTGGCGTATGCCGCGATAGACAGGCCGGATTCGCTGTCGCATTATTTTAGTCCTAATATATATAATGTGAAATTGTCGTTGCGGGTAAAAGCATTCCGTGCTGTATCAGACATGTATGACCGAATGGGAAACGGACGTGAAGCTCATGCGTTTCTTAAGAAATATACATTAGCACTTGATACACTCATTTCGGACAGGAAAGAGGAATTTATGGAAAAGATTCATGGCATACATGAATATAAGATTCAAAAGGACCGTGCCAATAAGGCTGAGATGCAGGCAGCGTCAAACCAGCTTATGTTTTCTAATTTTGTATTGGCCGCATTACTGGTAATATTGTTCTTGTCTGTGCTGTTACATTATTACCGAGCCAACAGGCGTAAGTTGACTGAACGTTTAAGGGAAGAAACATGTCTGAAGATGGAAGAAAAAATCAAAAGGAGAGATATGGAGATTTCTCTGGCCAATAAGCAGGAAGAATTGAGGCAAAAGGAAATAGAAAAGCTAAATAAAAACATAGATTATTATAAACAGTTGAACAATGTGACATTGCCTATAATCATGCGGCGACAGAATGCTCAGGGAGCTTTACACCTCTCGGATGAAGACTGGAATATAATTGTAGGGAACGCTGATGCCTGCTTTGACATGTTCTCTGAGAGACTTAAGAAATTGTGTCCTCAATTGACTGAAGATGATATTCGCTTCTGTTGTCTGGTAAAAATGGAACTTTCAATGTCTGTCCTTTCTGAAATATACCATATCGCCAAAGCCAGTATCTCAAGAAGAAAAATGAGGCTAAAGGAGAAAATTGGAATTGAAAATGTAAGCTTCGATGAGTTTATTATAGGATTTTAAACGGGGTGTTTTCTGATATGTACATCATATAATTTATCAATGTGTTGATTATTAGCAATTTACATATTCTATGTGTACATCGTGTTTTTTCATTTCATCTTGTAAATACAGTTATCTTTGCAACGTAAGAAAAACACAAAAACACCCATATATTTTCATTCTATATCTTTAATCGCTAAAAAGCCGTATCTTAATATCTTCGCTCATGGATATTATCGATACGGCTTTTTTTTGATTAAAATGTTTATCTGTTATTGTCGTTTTCATCATCGTCTTCATCTTCCTCGTCATCATCAAAGTCAAAATCATCGATGAACTCAGGCATGAAGAAATCATCCAGACTTCGTCTGTCTTTTTTCGTAGGACGTCCGGTACCTTTTGCACGGTCTATGAATCCGCTAATTTTACTCATTTCAAGGAGTTCGTACTGTTCTGGCGAAGTTACGTTCTCCATTATTTCCGGTACTAGTTTGGCTCCCACGCGTTTTTCTATGGCTTGAAGGACTTTGAACGAATAGGTTATAGGCGATTTCTTTACATTAATAACATCGCCTGGCTTTATCATTCTTGATGGTTTTGCCTGTGCTCCGTTTATGGTTATTCTTCCTTTTTTACATGCGTCGGCAGCTATGGTTCTGGTTTTGTATATTCTGGCAGCCCACAGCCATTTGTCTATTCTTGCTTCAGCCATTTTATTTGTTATTGTATTGGTTCATTGTGATGTTTAGTCCTGCAAGGCAGAAACTTTTTATTATCTCACCTGCAAGTTCTATTCTTTCAGGAAGTATCTTTTTGTCTTCATCATCGAATTCTCCAAGAACGAAGTCTATTTGTCCGCCTTTAGGGAAATTGTTTCCTATACCGAATCTTAAGCGTGAATAGTTTTGTGTGCCTAGAGTCGCGGCTATATGCTTTAAACCGTTGTGTCCGGCATCGCTTCCCTTGCCTTTAAGGCGCAGAGTTCCTATAGGGAGAGCCAGGTCATCTACGACTATCAGAACGTTTTCCAATGGAATATTTTCCTGTTGCATCCAGTAGCGAACAGCATTTCCGCTGAGGTTCATGTATGTGGAAGGTTTCAGTAATACGAGTTGGCGTCCTTTTAATGACATATTTGCTATTGCGCCATATCGTTTATCACTAAAAACAATATTGGACGCCTTAGCTAGGGCGTCCAATACCATAAATCCTATATTGTGACGGGTATTTCGGTATTCATCACCGATGTTTCCCAATCCTACTATCAGATATTTCATTAAATACGGATTTGTAATGTATTAGTTGTTTAAACTATTACTTATTTTTTTGTTGTAGCAGCTGCAGCCTGTGCACCACGTGCGGCACGAGTCAATTTAACTCCACATACAACAGCTTCTTTTGCGTTCAGAAGTTGCAGGCCTTCAAATTTCAAGTCGCCAACCTTGATTGTTTTTCCAAGACCCAAGCTTGTAACATCGATTATAAGCTTTTCTGGGATAAGATTGTACAAAGCTTTAACTCTAAGTTTACGAACCTGCAAAGCCAATTTACCACCGGCTTTAACACCTTCTGCAAGACCTTCCAATTTAACAGGAACTTCCATTACGATTGGGTTGCTTTCGTCAATCTGCAAGAAGTCAACATGAAGAATCTTGTCTGTTACAGGGTGGAACTGGATATCTTTCATGATAGCAGTTGTGATTTTACCATCGATGTTCAAATCAACTACATAAATGTGTGGTGTATATACCAATTTACGTAAACCGTCGTTTGTAACAGTGAAATGAGTTGCTACCTGATTACCATTCTCGTCTTTGTTGATTCCGTACAAAACACAAGGAACACTGTCGTTTTTACGAAGTTCACGAGTTGCTTTTTTGCCTGTTTCTGCTCTCAAAGAGCCATTGATTTCAATTGATTTCATTTTTTTCTTGTTTTTTGTGTTACTCTAAATTAAGTTGAATAATTTTTTGCTTAATTCGCCATCACACGATGTGGTATAATCACACGATGAGTTAAAAAAGCGGTGCAAAGGTACAACTTTTATTCTAGATTGCCAAATGTTGTAGTATTTTTATTTATATAATATAGTCCTTGTTGATAGATACTTAATCAGAAGTCAATGTCTATTTTTATATCTGACGACGTTTTGAAACCGTTTTCTTCAGCTTCGTCTGTCAAATCATTCTTTTCTTCAGCCGAATTGTCAACTGTATTGTTGTCGTCAATGAATTTTATAGCTTCCTGTAATCCGCTTATAAATTTGTCGAAATCCTCTTTATAAAGGAATATCTTGTGTTTCTCAAAACTTACAGCCGGAGAATTTACATCCCCTGTTATCACTTTCTTGCTTTCGGTTATGGCAAGGAACATATCATCCTTTTTGTTCTTTCTTACGTCAACGTAATAAATTCTTTTGCCGGCTTTAATTGCTTTAGAAAATACAATTTCTTTGTCTGTCTCTGTCATACTTTTCTTTTTCAAATCTTCCATAGTCACTATATATAATAAATAAATCGTGCCCAAAGTTGAGTAATTTTTTTTTATATACAAAGAAACTATGACTGTAATTTATCATAAAAGTGAAAAAAAGTAGAAAAAAGCCTGCTTATATTGTTTGGAAATAATAAAATGCTTAATTTTGCACCTTGAAATTTCATCTTATTAATATGATAAACAGAGTTCTTATTCGTCTGAAAATAGTTCAGATTATTTACGCTTATTATCAGAATGGCGGTAAAAACTTGGATACTGCAGAAAAGGAGTTATTCTTCAGTCTATCCAAAGCGTACGATTTGTATAACTATCTTTTGCTTCTTATGGTGGCTGTAACGCGTTATGCAAGCAGAAAAATTGATGCTGCAAAGAATAAACTGGCACCAACAAAAGAAGAGTTGTCACCTAACATGAGATTTGTAGAGAATAAGTTCATTGCCCAGCTTGAGGCAAATAATGAACTTAATGCCTTTGTAGTCGCACAAAAGAAAACGTGGGACAACGAAGATGATTTCATTAAGTCTCTTTACGAAAAAATCCAGCAGAGTGATATCTATACCGAATACATGGCTATGGAAACTACATCATATGATGACGACCGTGAGTTTTGGAGAAAGATATATAAGAATATAATATTCAATAATACTGAACTTGACGAAGTTCTTGAAGACCAGAGTCTGTATTGGAACGACGATAAAGAAATTGTCGATACATTTGTTCTTAAGACTATTAAGCGTTTCGATCCAAAGAATGGTGAAAAGCAGGAATTGCTTCCAGAGTTTAAGGATGAGGAAGATCAGGATTTCGCGCGCCGTTTGTTCCGTCGTGCAATATTGAATGCCGAGTATTATCGTCATCTGATAGGTGAGACTTCCAAAAACTGGGATTTGAACCGTGTGGCTTTGATGGATGTAGTTATAATGCAGATTGCCCTGGCAGAAATTCTGAGTTTCCCTAATATCCCGGTTAATGTATCTTTAAACGAATATGTGGAAATAGCCAAGTTGTACAGCACACCAAAGAGCGGCGGTTTTATAAACGGAACTTTGGATGCCATAGTTAATAAATTAAAAAAGGAAAACAAGCTGACAAAATAATGATATATTTGTCAGCACAAAGAATATTAATCAAATTATAAAAGAAAAACTATGAATTTATTGACAGTAATGCAGCAAGCTCAGGGTGGAGCAGATTATTCTTTCCTGATAATGATGGTGGCTATATTTGCCATTATGTATTTTTTCATGATTCGTCCGCAGAACAAGAAACAAAAAGAAATTGCGAACTTCCGCAAGAATCTTGAAGTTGGTCAGTCTGTAATTACTGCCGGAGGTATTTATGGCAAAGTAAAGGAATTGGAAGATAATGCCGTTGTATTGGAAATTGCTCCAAGCGTAAAAATAAAGGTAGATAGAAATTCAATCTATGCTGACGCACAGGCTCAGGTAAATAAATAAATTTTTGTTGCACTATGTTGTTCGGTAAAAAGAACATCAAAGATATTTTAAGAAACACAAAAGATAAAGTCAGAGACTTCCTGCTTACTGAAAAGTGCAGGGAGTTTCTGATTTTTTTGTTTTTTGTGGCCATTTCCTTCGGATTTTGGATGTTGCAGACTCTGGACGGAAATTTTGAAACAGAGTTTACTATTCCTTTAAGGCTTAAAGATGTCCCAAAGAATGTTGTTATCACTTCTGATTTGCAGGATGAGGTAAGGGTAAAAGTGGAAGACAGAGGAACAGTTCTTCTAAATTATATGCTTGGTAGGTCTTTTTTGCCTATCTCCATTAATTTTTCCGATTATGAAAATAGTTCTTCACGTGTCGTCTTGCCTTATGAAGATTTAAGGAAAAGGGTATCTTCGCAGTTAAATTCCACTACAAAACTTTTGTCTGTATATCCTGATTCCATCGGGTTTGTTTATTCACAGGGAAAATTCAAGAAAGTTCCCGTTTCGGTAAGTGGTAAGATAACTCCAGGTATCCAATATTATATATCAGATATAAAACTTTCTCCTGATTCTGTGATTGTTTATGCTCCGGCAGAAGTTCTGAAAACAGTGCAGACTGCCTATACAATGCCGCTTGACTGTGAAGATTTGACCGAAAATACATCATTGAGAACTTCGTTAAAGAAAATTGACGGTGCCAAATACGACCCTTCGTTTTGCGATGTTTCTGTATCTGTTGATATGTATTCGGAGAAAACAGTTGAAGTTCCGGTTGTCGGTATAGGTTTTCCGGCCAACAAGACACTTCGTACGTTCCCGTCAAAAGTTAAGGTTACTTTCAAGGTAGGCCTTTCCGGTTATTCTTCAGTTAATGCCGATGATTTTTTTATTGGTGTGAAATACAGTGATTTACTGAAAACATCGAAGGATAATATAGATTTGGTGGTTACTACTACCAATCCAAACGTATCCAACATAAGAGTCGTACCTTCCAGTGTTGATTATCTGATAGAAGAATCTGTAATTAGTATAAGGCAATGAGTGGAAGATTGATAAAATTAGGTATAACAGGTGGTATAGGCAGTGGAAAGTCATTCTTTTCAGGAGCCTTGAGAACTAAAGGAGTACCGGTATTCGATTCTGATGCCGAGGCAAAGAAACTGATGGTATCGGATGAAGGGATAATACTGGCGCTTAAATCTTTGCTTGGAAATGACGTTTATGTAAATGGAGAAATAAACAAATCTCTGCTTGCGTCATACATTTTCGGGTCACCGCAAAATGCCGAAAAGGTCAATTCCATAGTACATCCGTGTGTAAAGAAAGCCTTCCTGTCATGGGCTGATGAATGTTTCCATTCAGGCCACGGTATTGTGGCCATAGAAAGTGCCATATTGTTTGAGTCAGGTTTTGATGATATTGTGGATAAGGTGGTAATGGTATATGCCCCGCTTGATACAAGAATATCCAGAGTCATGAAACGTGATAATACTACAGAGGCAAAAGTTTTGGAGCGTATAAATTCACAGATGGATGATGATGATAAAATGTCAAGGTCTGATTTTGTGATTGAAAATGACGGGATTAAACCTTTGGATGAACAAATAGATGTTCTGTTTTCACGACTCGTATGATAAAAGATAATCAATATCTTGTGTAATTCATTTGTGAGTTGTATTTTTGTTCAATAATTAATAACTAAAACTATTATAAACATGTTGAAAACTATTTTGGCTATATCCGGTAAACCAGGATTATATAAGTTGATTTCACAGGGAAAGAATATGCTCATTGTAGAGGCTTTGAGCGCTGATAAAAAACGTATGCCTATCTATGCTTCAGATAAAGTCATCTCATTGGGCGACATTGCCATGTACACAGATGCTGATGAAATTCCTTTGTCTGAGGTGTTGGAGTCAGTTAAGACAAAAGAAGGCGGTAAAGAAACTTCATTGGATTACAAAAAAGCGTCAGCTGAAGAACTTGGTGAATTTATGGCTGCCGTTCTTCCTAACTATGACAGAGACAGAGTACATCTCAGCGATATAAAGAAACTTATACAGTGGTATAATCTTCTGGTTTCAAACGGTGTTACTGAATTCGTAGAAAAGAAGGAAGATTAAACATATCTTGATTTAAAGCATACAGGAATCACACGCCTGTAAATGCTGCTTAAAAACGCTTCGTCATTTTGATTAAAACGCTTCGTCGTTTGGGGTAAAATGACGAAGCGTTTTAATTTTGCAATTAGGTAAGCCGGAAAAAGTGATGATATATTAAGAAACTGTTTAAATTTTATTCAAAAATAATTTTATGGCAGCGATATGCATCATGGCTTCGTGCGTATCGGCCCTGTATTCATAGTCAATGGTCAGTCTCCTGAAGTTCTCGAGCCATGAGAAAGTGCG
>JAHLFB010000212.1 GCA_018884025.1 Candidatus Phocaeicola faecipullorum | reverse complement strand
GCCCTGTGGGTGTCGTGGAAAAATCATCCTCGCCCCACGGGGCTTGCGGTATTTTTCCCGCCAACCTTGCACAATCCTGCACGGAACAGTCAAGGCGGTAAAGAAATAGAATACAGTGCTTCGCCTGTAATATGTATAACTAAAATAATAATGAGTATGGCTGACAATAAGAAGCAATCGAAAGTATGGGACAATATCCCCTCGTGGGCTGTCTATGCTCTTGAATATGGCATAGAAGAAGATCCTCTTTTGGAAACTGATGAAGAGAATATGATTATCAAATTCCTTGAAGAGAATTTCCCTGAAGGGTGCATTATGACCGTAGATTGGGATTCTCGAAGAGAGTTTAATCCATTTCCGGCATTTGGAAAACCTTGTGCAACTTATAAAGTAACCTTTAATACATTATAAACTATGCTTAGAATGACATTATCCGAGTATCTCCGCAAACCGAAAGACTATCGTGGAGAATGGAATACCGAGAGATGGGATATTCCTAACTGGGAAGAAGAACGCAAGAAGTATATGGGAAAGCGTACACTAATGACAAACATTGATGGTGCTACCTGTTTGGTAATCGAAGGCATGAGCCTTGAGATTATTGATGACTCCGATTGGAAGAAACCCGATGCTGTCAAGAAGGAAATCAGCCGTCAATGCCTGAAGTTCTTTACAGAGCGAGGCATCGAACCTCACTATGCCGATTGCCTTATCCGCTATAAGGACAACTACGATACAGTTGAAGTGCGTATCGCCATCGGAATGGATTCCGATACCGAAAAGGATGATGACATTTTCTTCTATTGCGATACGCTGGAAGATATGAAGTCACTCGCAGAAATTGGCAGTGAGGACTTTTACATTGCCGACTGCTACAGCTTTGGAGTATATGAAGATTTATTATAAACCCCTTAAAACATATCGAGTATGAAGATTTTATGTCAAGAGCGTTATGACAAGGCTGTTGCCTACGCAAAGGAAATCAAGAACGACACGCTGCAAAAATGTATTGACCGTTTGAAGCAGTGGGAGGAAAATCCAAACTGCCCATGTGAGATTGAGCTATACTATGACTCTGCACCTCACTCATTCGGATTCCGACAAGTATATCCCGATGGTAGAACAGGAATTGTCGGAGGCTTGCTCTATCACGGACAGCCCGACCAATCGTTTGCCGTATTGATGAATCCTATTCACGGGTGGAGCATACACACCTAAAAAAAGAATCTCGAAAAGGAGTGTTTCATTTTCCTTTTCGAGATTTATTCTCTTCCTAATTTTGATTAAGACCTGAAAGAAAGCTTTTTATGTGACCAATAGTTTCTTTTGGGTTATCATTATCGAATTTTGGAAAACCTTGAATATTATTAAGGTCTTTCCATAACTTAAACATATGAATAATTAGTAATGTGAATTTTATATTCTCATCCTTAATGTTTTCATATATGTCAAATATACGTTTGTCTTCACGCGGATGAATGCCATCTTCAATCATATCTGGATTTAAATACAGCAATGAAAACAATACGCATATCAATCCGCAATAAGCAGAAAATAATCTTTGTTCTGCAAGACTACCATTTATTTCCCAAAAAGCAGCAATGTCAGCATCTGTTTCATCAGTAATTTCTTCATCTTTATGAAGATGACCTAATGTAAAATGCGATAATTCATGTAAGAGGATGAAAGTAATACCGAAACAGTACATTGCGTTTACTTTTTCTTCATATGCTCCATCAAAATTAATTTGATAGTATTTTTCAATGTCTATTGCCTTTGAATTGTCTGTTAATGGTAATAATAGACAATAATCCATTTCCAGTTCGTTTGTTAATTTTTCAATATCTATTATAGAGATTGATCTTTTAAGATAATCATAATATTGATCAAGATCAATGTCATATCCACTCATTTGTAATAGATTCAGCAATTTTTCTTTAGGATATTGCAAGATTTCATTAACAGAGGATTTGTAATCTTCTATATTGCCCCCAATTTTCTTGCACTCTTGCAAGATTATGTCACAATCAATAGTTTTTAGTGCTATATCGCATACCAACCATAAATATTGACAATATGCTGCCGATAATTGTACATAACAACCCCCATTTAACTTATCCGGGACAATTTTTGCAGGACAAGTTATACTGGTATATTCGTCAATAAAATGAATTTCATTTGACAATCCCTTGCTTATGCAACCTGGAATGTCTGCTGTAATAATAGTTTGTAATATTGCAGTAATATTAGCATCTAATTTGTGAACTGGATATATCTTCTGTTCCATATAATCTATTATTTAATTATGTGTAAAACGGCATCGTGGATAATTAGAACAACCTAAGAAACTGCCGTATCTTCCTTTTCGCTCAACCAAATTGCCACCACACTTCGGACATTTACCATTGGCTATCGCCATATCTCTATTTTGCTGAACTGTCTGCACATTACGGATATGGCTTTCTCGACTGCCTTCAGTGGTGATATTTGCCGAAGATATTTTACTCACGATTCTCTGAATATCTTCTTGTGAAATACATTGTGTCCTATATGACTTGATGGCTGAACGCAAGTTGCACCAATTTATCACTATATGGTTAGGTGTAGTAATATTCAGCTCTGCACTATCTGCAAATACGACAATGGGGATAATGGGAAAATCACCGACCTCTTTCAATATCGCTTTGACGGCTCTTGCGTGAGCCGCATTTTGGCGAATAGGATTCCTAAGTTTATGCTGTTCACTTGACCAACCCCAAAATCTCTTTTTGCCAAGCAGACTCTGTTTCCACTCTTCCGAGTTCTCATGTCCGAATATCCAACCTTTATAATTCTTCGTTTCGATTACAAAGATTCCGTATGGCGAAACTACGATGTGATCTATCTGCGTTGTCCCATAACTTGTAGGCAATAATATATCATTAAGCGT
>JAHLFB010000211.1 GCA_018884025.1 Candidatus Phocaeicola faecipullorum | reverse complement strand
TCGCTTACCGATATGTCTGTCAGGTCTGAATTGCAGTAACAAGCCAGAAATTCCAGTTTGTTGCATTTTGTCAGGTCAAGTTGCTGTACCTTTTCCCTGCCGCCCAAGCAGGATTGGATAAAAAGGCTTTCGAGCTCATTGTTATTGGAAAAATCCAGTGATGGACAACGCATTTGCACAAGGTCTATCGCCTTTATTCCGGGATTGGTGCTGATGTCAAAATTGTCTGATGTCGTTCCGAAGTATTTAAGAGACTGGCATCCGCTGATGTCGATAGCTTCAATATGTGAATATATGGTTTTATCTGTGTCCGCATCAGTTCGTCCATATTCAGACGCTTGTTTCCCGGTTCAGGATACAGAAAAATCCCGCTATTGGGAAAATCCCATAAATGTCTTTCTTCCCTTAGTATTTTACCATTGTTTTGCTCTACAATATTCACGATTTTTTTCAACTGCCCTTTTGAAAAGCAGCCATCCGCACTTTCGTCATAAGCAAATTCCTTTAACGGAAAATATTTCGGCAATTTTACATTAATCGGCTCCATAATGGCAGTGCATTTTAATTTTTCCAATTTGCTGCATTGGGACAAATTCAGTTCGAACAATTGCTCAGACTCGCTGCAGGCAAAGCAACAATCAATGGAAAGTTCCTTTAGTTCCAGGCTGTTTGAGAAGTCGGCAATTCCGCAAAAGTCACCCTGCAGGTTGACTTTTGTTATTCCCGGATTTGTCCTGATGTCAAAATGCTCCGTTGATGCTGACAATGATGCAAAATACCGTAAAGACTGACATCCGCTAATGTCAATGTCCTTGACATTCATATAGGTAAATTCATCATTTATACTGATACCAGTAATATTTTCCTCATCGGAAGATATCGTGATGACGAATGTCTTTCCGGTTTCCAGCCATTCTTCCTGGTATGTATGCCTTATATGCTGTTCTTCTCCTTCGGCATGGTGAGTCGTGGTTGTGCCGTCACCCCAGCTGACTGTGCAGAAGCCACCATTGAACATTAGCCGGAAGCCGGCAATGTTTCCGTATTCAGGATATGAAGCCGCCTGTACTGTCATTGTTATCTTTCCCATGATTTTCAGACATTTTTTGCAAATAAAAAGCGAGGATGTGCCAAAACAAGGCATAGCATATCATTTCTAAAATTTATATCAAAATTTCAGTAAAAGCAGCGTCAAACTAATGGCACTTTTAGAAAAGTGAAAAAGTGGATAAAAATCACCTTTCGAAAAGTGTTTTTTACTATATTTACAACAGAATCAGAAATTTTTAACGGTTAACAAGACAAGTTGCATTATGGAGTACTCTGATATACAACCATTATTGAACGCCTATCACAGAAAACTCGTTGCTACCGACCTGCGGTTCAAGAGGTATCTTTATGACAAGATTAACTGGGATATGAGGCTTATAGGGATAAAAGGTGCACGCGGCGTCGGCAAGACTACTATGCTTATGCAGCATATCAAGGAAACATTCAGCAATGTAGACGATGCATTCTATGTCTCCCTTGACAACCTGTGGTTCAACAGCCACAATCTTGAAGATCTTGTCGAATTCCTGTATTCCAGAGGTGTATGCAACATATATTTCGACGAAGTGCATAGATTCAAGGGCTGGACTATGGTACTCAAGAATTTCTATGACAATTATCCGGAGCTGAACATCGTCTATACCGGTTCGGCTATGCTTGCGATTGACAATTCTGTAGCCGATTTGTCCAGAAGGCAGTCTCTCCATACTCTCAATGGACTTTCGTTTAGGGAATATCTTGAATATGAAGGTATTAGAACTGTGTCGCCACTTGAATTGGAAGAGCTGCTTGCAAACCACACCGGATATGCAATGGAAATAACATCGAAGACGAAGATACTCAAGCACTTTAATGAGTATCTACGACACGGTTTCTATCCATACTACAAGGAAGCCGGAGAGGACTATCTGATACGGATCGGGGAAGTCGCACGGCTGGTCATAGAAAGCGACATTCCTTCGGCAGAAGACATTACATACGCGACTACGCAGAAGATAAAGAAACTTCTGATGGTCATAGCTGAGAATGTGCCTCTTGAACCCAATATAAATAAGCTTGCCTCCCAACTCGAATCCACGCGTGACCAGACGCTGAAAATGCTGAATCTTTTGGATCGGGCTGCTCTGCTGCAGCTTCTGACGGACAAGATTAAGGATTACAAGCATCTGACCGGACCGAAAAAGATATATCTTGACAATGTCAACCTGATGTATGCCTTGTCTGGGAAAGTTTCGGAAGGGACAGCACGCGAGACATTCTTTGCAAACCAGGTCGGAGCTGCAGCCAGTCTTATGCTGCCTAAACAGGGAGATTTCCTTGTAGACGGAAAATATACATTCGAAGTAGGAGGGAGTTCCAAGAATTTCAGTCAGATAGCCGATCTTCCGGACAGCTATCTCGCCGTGGATGACATAGAAGTGGGGAGCAGGAACAGGCTACCATTGTGGATGTTCGGGATGTTAT
The DNA here is from genome assembly GCA_018884025.1 of Candidatus Phocaeicola faecipullorum. GTDB lineage: Bacteria > Bacteroidota > Bacteroidia > Bacteroidales > Bacteroidaceae > Phocaeicola > Phocaeicola faecipullorum. Next base: position 1,346 of record JAHLFB010000211.1, on the reverse strand, counting down.
ACTGAAACAGCAGCATTTTCACTGAAGGGCATCAATGGTTTTAAGTTACAATGCCTCAAAAAGGTATTTGGGTGAATTTCTTTGTAAGAGTATGTAAAGTATCTTTACTTGTTCAGAACCTGAGCCACATCCACAGCACATGCAACAACAGTACCTCCCACCATAGGGTTGTTGCCTATTCCCAGGAATCCCAGCATCTCCACGTGGGCTGGAACTGAAGATGAACCTGCAAACTGCGCGTCACCGTGCATCCCTATTATGGCTCTCCAAGGTATTTGAGGATAATAAACTGAAAAGAAACCATTGTCAGTCATGTCATTTATCTTTTTGACTGTTTCTCCAACTGTCTGAAGACATATACAGGTAGAGTTGTAAAGTACCATTCCTGCAGTGGTGACCAGCAGTTCATCCACTTCTTTAACATCTGAAGTGGTCTCAATTATAAACTTTGACTGATGCCTGATGAAGCCAAGCATCTCCAGCAAGACATCTTTAGACATATACTGCATCTTTCTCCAGATTTTTCTTGAACACTGGTCTGAACATGGCTCCAAGGGAAACCAAATCAACCTTACATCTGAAAATACTCTCCAAGTCCTCCTGTATGCCAGTCATATTGAAGAAAGTTGGCTGTTTCAGCCTTATGCACACATCAATATCACTGCCTGGCTTCTGCTCCCCTCTTGCATAACTGCCAAACAGACCAAGGGCCTCAATGCCATAGGCATCTGCCTTTTCAGCCTTGTACTCCCTCAAGTACCTCTTCTGTCTGCATAACTTCAAAGTGTTTGTTTTGCTAATATAACGAATTTAACTCAAACTCACTATCCTCTGCCCTTCTTTAAAAGAAAAAGATGTATCCACTTCTCATATATAAACCAATTCAAAGTGTATACAATACGTCATCGCGGAGACGCTTACCATATAATAGGATTTTCAAAATCTTGTCAGCCCATAAACATAAAATCCTCCAACTCAATTTCATCAGAAATCAAATCGGAAGATACCCAAAAGTCACTCTGTCTTTAATGAGCAGTCACTATAAAGACACCACTGCCAAACACAAACAAAAAGCCCCCATAACTTTATGTGTTACAGAGGCTGTTCATTTGCTGCAAGTCATTGTCTGTCTGAAGAAAACGTTGCGCCCGCACAGGGAGGGCCCCACGGAGTGGGAGGGTTTTCTGAAGACAGATAATGACGCCTACTTGTTCAGGGCAGTTGCCACATCCACAGCACAAGCAACAGTACATCCCACCATAGGGTTGTTGCCTATTCCCAGGAATCCCATCATCTCAACGTGGGCTGGAACTGAGGATGAACCTGCAAACTGCGCGTCACTGTGC